>JABFSW010000047.1 GCA_013140415.1 Nitrosarchaeum sp. | reverse complement strand
AAATGATAGTGACATTAGATATATTATCTAGTAGAATTTGATTATGGAATATGGATTATCATCATTTTCATGGAAAAAATATTCCTCATATAGAAGTAAATCCAGACATGAAAATTGATGATCTTGTAGAAATTTATGCAAGCTCAGGTTACAATGCAAGACAACTTGGGGAAGCTGCAAAACTGTTCCGCAAGATGATTGAAGATGATGCAACCATTTGTCTTACTATTGCTGGTGCTATGACACCAGTTGGATTTGGAGGTCTATTCAAATCTCTTATCGAAAAAGGATTTGTTGATTGGATAATATCTACAGGTTCTAATTTGTACCATGAAGATCATTTTGCATGGAATCTACCTGTAAAACAAGGACATTTTGAGGTTGATGACATGATTTTGTATCAGAAAGACATTGTCAGGATAAGAGACGTCTATATCAAAGGTGAGGAAACGCTGAAAAAACAAGATATGATCGTACAAAAAATGTTTGAAAATAATTTGTTTGAAAAGCCGTTTACTACTGCAGAATTTGCAAACTGGATGGGCAAATATTCAAAAGAGTATTCAAAACATCCAGAAAGAAGTTTTGTTGTTTCTGCATATGATTATGATGTACCGCTCTACATTTCAACACTAAAAGATTCTTCACTTGCCCTTGATCTGGCTCCCCTTCGGCTTGCCAATAAACCATTTGCATTGGATTTTGTAAGAGAGATAATTGAGCAGGCGGCGATTTTATACAATTCAAAAAAGGCAGGAATTGTAGAGATAGGTGGTGGTGTACCCAAAAACACTGCACAACAGACGGGTCCATTATTAGATCAGATCTTGGGTCTTGGTCATGGAGGACAAAATTATATTATCCAGATTACTGATGCTAGACCTGATACCGGAGGTTTGTCTGGAGCTACACTTCAAGAAGGTAAGAGCTGGGGCAAAGTAAAGGATTCTCACGAAGATGTCATTGTAGTTTATGCTGATGCTACAATTGCGTTTCCAGTTTTATGCTTGTATGCACTTAGTATGGAAAGCCCACGAAAACCAAAACGATTGTACAAGAAATTAGGACAATATTATGATGATCTATCTGAAACCTATTTTAACAAAAATAAATTAAAGCAACCATAATCATCTGCTTCTTTTTAGGTTTCTCCGAGTGATATTCAGATAAATATCCCAACTGGTGGTCATAGAGCTTAGTGATAGGTATATAGTCTTTTAGGGTCAAAAATGAAATTTCAAGAAATTTATATCCCAAGCAAAATTAGAATAGAATGGAAGAACACCGTAGAGCAGTAAAAGATATTTCAATAAAAAATGGAGATGATCTTCAAAGTATTTTTGAGCAGTTATCAACATCCGGTGGTTTTGAATCAAGAAATCTTGCCGACGGTCTTGAAATTCTCTCAACAATGATAAACGATAAAGATTGTCTAAAGTTTCTCTCATTTGTTGCAGCAATTACATCTACTGGTCTTCGAGGAATAATTGCTGACATGTTAAAGAAAAAAATGTTTGATGTGGTCATTACTACATGTGGTGCATTAGATCATGATATAGCAAGATATTTTTCAAATTATTTGGAGGGATCATTTACTCTAGATGATGCCGAACTTTTGAAAAAGAATATTCATAGATTGGGCAACGTGCTTGTCCCTATGGAAAGCTATGGACCAATAATTGAAGAAAAGATGCAAATGTTTTTGGAGACTGCTTATAAATCTGGTAAAAAAGAGATGTCTACTGCAGATATTACAAGAATGATAGGCGAAAACCTTGGAGAAGGCTCATTCTTGTATTATGCCTACAAGAACAATATACCTGTTATAGTACCTGGAATAGTGGATGGCGCAGTAGGTAGTCAGATTTGGTTATTTACTCAAAAACACAGTGACTTTAAACTCAACGTAGTAGCTGACAGTGAACTTTTATCTTCACTTGTTTTTAAAGCAAAAAAATCTGGATCACTTATGCTAGGTGGTGGAATATCGAAACATCATACTCTTTGGTGGAATCAATATAGAGATGGTCTTGATTATGCTGTATACATTACTACGGCCCAAGAATTTGACGGAAGCCTAAGTGGAGCTTTAGTCAAAGAAGCAATTTCATGGGGTAAGGTTACTCAAAATGCAAAACAAACTACAATACACGCAGAAATAACCACCATCTTACCATTTATTTATTCTGCACTTCTTGCTAGAATAAAATAGCTAAATGTATTCGTAGATTCTAACTAGTACATTTTATTTTCTCCAAAAAGTTAATTTCTTTATTGCCTTTCTATTGAAAATACAATGCCATAATAATCAGAAAATGATACTTCGGTGATTCTAAAATTGTATTTTTTCTTTAGTTGTTCTAGAAATTCAAATTTTACTATATGTTCATTAGTTTTAATTTTGACTTTATCACCATCTATTAATTTCTCCCAATCAGGTTTGTGTTCATTTATAAAATTAAACATATCATCATAGTTCATCAAATTATTATTCTCAGTATCCACAATTCATTTTTAGATTATTTTGAATTTTAAACGTTTGTTATCACAGTTTTTTTTAATTTCCTAGTAATAATGATGCATCTGTCGCTGTTCTAGTCCTTCTTGTTCAAAATGATCATGTGCTTTTCCACCATCATGATGTGCATGAACAACTCCATCAATATGACAATGAGTATTGTCAATTTCATCTTTCATAAATATGTCATCTACTTTCAATATCATATTTGTTACCTCAATTCCTGTTTTAATGATCTGTTGTTTTACCACTAGTGTTTCAATAACTTCATTTGAAAATATTTCTGAAACTTTTCTTTTTTCAGAATCTACACCATACCATTTGAGTATGCCTTTGGGGCAATTTGCATATTTTGATCTCAATTGAGTCAGTGTATCTATTGGATCCATACCTACATTTCTTGCCAGAGTTATTGGGATCTCTTCTATTGCATCTGCAAATTTCTCAATTACAATTTGTTCCCGTCCTACAACTGTTGTACTTTGATCCCTGATTTTATTTGCGATAATTGCCTCAGTAGAACCTCCACCACGAACAATAAATGAATTCTCGATAAAGTTTCGTAGAACATAAATTACATTCAGTGCATCCCTGTGAAATTCATCTAGATAACGTTTGGAATTACATCTAAGTAAAATAGTTACAGACTTGGGGTTCCTGCATCCTTCTATAAACACCATTTTGTCACCTCCAACATTTTTTTCATATACTTTCTTTGCAAATCCTAATTCCCCTTTGAAAATGTCTTCTAAATTTTTACATATTTTAGCACCTGTGGATTTTTCAAGCCAGAAAAGATCATTCATTTTGACTCTTCGCATTGAAATTATTCCTGCTTTTGCTAGATATTCCTGTGCGATGGAATTAATTCCTTTTCTGGATATTACTACATTAGCTCCAGAATTAATAATTTTTTTTATCTTTGCATGTATGTCTATCGTTTCTTGATTCAAAAAAAGTGTCATTTGTTCAGGTGAATTTATTTCAATTTGATCATCTGTTTTTGTACGCATTATTTCTAGAGGCTCATTTAATAGGAGAATTTTTGCATTTTCAATACTTCTTGGCATATCAGAATTATCAATTGTTTTATCAATTATTGCTCCCCACACTAATTGAATGCTATTTGCATTTCCTGCTTTTTCTTCAATCTTTATATCGTCTATATCTATTTCTTTTTTTTGGAAATTAGTAACACTACAAACTGCATCTACAATTAGATTTGTAATCGATATGTCATCAGATACTAAACTAGTAACTGCTTTTCCTGCTAAACATGACGTAGCAAGACTGTGCATAATTTTTTTATCAGTAAATCTTTCTTCCTTTTTAATTTCATCAAGTATATCTAATGCAAATTCTAAACTTTTTTCATAACCTTTGATAATTGTTGTGGGCGATATTCCCATTTTCAATAATTCTTGTGATTTCTTTAGTAACATTCCAATTAAAATAGCTGCAGAAATAGTTCCATCACCTACATGAGTATCAACAGTATTAACTCCCTCGATGATAGCTTTTGCAACTGGATGGTTAACATCAATCTTTCTCAAAAATGCACCACCGTGTTTTGTGATAGTATCTTCTCCAAGAATATCAATGAAAACTTTTTCCATCCCACGAGGACCAAAAGATGTCTTAATTGCGTCTGTAACCATTCCACCTACAATTAAATTTAATTTTCTAGATTCTTCTATTCCAACTCGTGCTATATCATGATTAAGCAGGCCAGGGTACTTCACCCAATTAGGACATTTCTTAAAATATTAAAGCATATCTACAAAAAAATTTAATTATTAAAAATTAAAAAATACATTAATGTCTATGTTACATTCACATTCAAAAATATTTTTTCAAAAAAATCAAATTCAAAAAATCTTAATTTCAATATCATACTTGAGATAGACTATCCGTTATGATAGAGTGTAAAAAGATGCCAGATGTATTTTTCATAGATATACTGTTTTTTTAGTAATTGTTTTGATTTTTTCTTAGCAAATTGTATTATCCATATT
>JABFSW010000120.1 GCA_013140415.1 Nitrosarchaeum sp. | reverse complement strand
ACAAAAGTTTCAATTATGACTTCCGCACCAACTTCAGGTGAAAAAATGGAAATCACAGTTGACTTTGAAGATTCAGAACATGCAAACTATGACGTCATGGTAACACAAAATGGTGCAGAAGTACTAAATGATATGGCTGCACATGCCCATGAGGGAGAAGGTATGCATGAAACAGCACCACTTAGCTCATCAGATCCAGTAGAGATCACCATTACCTTCCAAGGTTATGGAATAGATGATCCAAAAACAGGACCTATCGGTGAACAAGTAGTATTCTCAAACATTGTTCCAGAATTTGGAACAGTTGCAATGATGATACTAGCTGTTGCAATCATAAGCATTGTTGCCGTTACTGCAAAATCTAAAGTAATTCCAAGATTGTAGGAATTAACTTTTTTCTATTTTCTTTTTATTAAAGCAACTATTGCTAAGATTATTGCAGCAGCTGCAATAGATAATCCAAAAATTGCAAAGTCATATGCTGCACCATTGCTAACATTTTCTGAACCATCTTTCATAGAGGAAACTTCTCTTTGTAGTGATGAAATTGCATTTTTGAGTGCAGTTACATCTTGATCTGATGAAGAACCGCTAGTTTGAGGAAAGTCCAAGATTGCAGTACTTTCTACGTCTTCAACTGGAATTTGCACATCGATTGTAACTCCATTAATTTCTCCTTTCAAATCCATGATATACGTTCCAGTTTTTGTGGGAATTACAGGTGAGAAATAGTATCCTATTTTTGGATCTGAATTGATATCAATTTTTTTAGAAAGACCGCCAAATAATGCAGTAGCTTCTACATTTTTGAATGCATTTGTAACTCCTGTGTATGAATTTGGAGTATCTCCAGGTTCAGTTATTTTAAAAACAAAATCATTTCGTATACCTATAATTGGGGGTTCAAGTCCCCAACCTACTTCAATTTTGTAAGGCTCTACCTCAACTGTAGTATGAGCAAAAGCTTGAGATGTAAATCCAATAGAAAGTAACAATCCAATTAATCCCAAAATAGCAACTTTCATGACTGTTATTTTATTGTCACATGTTATTATCTTTACGTGAATTGGTACAAACTTTGAATTAAATGAAAACTGTTTAAATTGTCAAACATAATCTGAAAAGTAAATGAGTAAATTTCTAATTATTTCACTGCTCATTGTATCAATATCCATTCCATATGCTGCAGCTCATCCATTTACTATGGAGACTAGTCCAAATTCGGCATCAAATGCACAAGTGGGAATTACAGAGATTATTGTTCATTTTTCTGAACCAATTGAAATTGATTTTAGTTCTCTTAAGGTATTAGATAGTAATGGAGAACAAATCGATAATAAAGATTCCAAATATTTTGATGGTGATAATTCCCTAATCGTAACTACACCGCCATTAGAAGATGGGATTTATACTGTAACTAGTAAAGTTCTATCAAAAATTGATGGACATTTAGTGGATAGTGCATTTATTTTTGCAGTGGGTGATATCAAAATTGATGTTGGTGCAAGTCACAACCAAAATGTTTCTGAGCTAGTATTTTTGCCTGAATCTGGAGCAAGATTTCCAGGAATTGTTGGTCAAACCATTATTTTAGGTGTTGTAATTGCTTCAATACTAATTTGGGGAACTCAAAGTAAACAATTAATCAGAAAGGAATTAGATAAACTAGAATCTTTTCATCATGGAAAGTTCATGACAATTACAGGTATTGGACTAGTACTTGTTTTTGCATCAAATATTTTGATGTTAGTAGTACAAACCATAAGATTAGAAACTTCAGTTTTGAATGTAATTCAAACTAATTTTGGAAATATGTGGTTAATTAGAATGGCAATCACAGTAATTCTTCTTGGTTTGTGGTTTGGTATGGATAGAAAAAAGAATCTGTCTATAAAAAATAAAATTCCAATGCTTGCAGCTATGCTTGGATTAATTGGAACTTCAAGTTTGATTGGACACGGTGCAGCCAGTGGAGAAGCACCTGCAGTTATTCTAGATTATATTCACAATTTTGTGGCTGCAGTTTGGATTGGAGGCATAATTTACTTTGTATTTACATTATTACCCACGTTTTCTCAGTTGGAGGAAGCAAAACGGGAGAAGATGACCCTTGTTTTAATTCCAAGATTTTCAACTATGTTTATCGTTGCAATAGGAATTGTAATAATTACTGGACCAACATTGATGTGGTTTTTGGAAAGTGATGTAGGTTTGATCACTGAATCAATATATGGAAAATTAATTCTTGTAAAAATTTCAATTGCGGCAATCATGATTGGATTTGGGGGATATTTCCAGTTTAAGATTCAAAAAAAGGCTGAAAAGGAGTTGCAATCAGGCTCTATTGCAGTATACAAGAAACTAAAAAGATCATTGAAATTTGATGTAATGTTAGGAATTACTCTTTTAGGTGTTGTTGCATTACTTGCTAATGGAACATTGCCTGCTGGAGAAATCAAACAAGTCGATGCTCAAAAAATTTCATATGGTTTTAGTACAATAGAATTTTCAGAAAATACAAAATTCAACATAGACATAACACCATTTTCTAGCGGCGCAAACACAATTCTAGTCAGAGTTAGTGATTTTGAAAATAAATCATTGAATGATTCAAATGAAATCAAAGTAAAGATTTCCAATCCCCAGAAAAATATTTCTCCAATAGAAATTCCCATGAAAATTATCAAACAAGAAGAAGATAAACCAGTTGAATTTCAAGGAGAGTTAACATTTGGATTTTCAGGCCAATGGCAAGTGGAAATAGAGACTCAAAGAAATCAGAGAGCAAATGAATCAATTTTTATGAATTTACTAGTCAAACCAAGATTAACAGATCTTAAAACAGAAATCATAGAATATGAGTTGCCTGAATCTTCAAAACCTCTTTATCCTTTGTATGATGGAAAAAATTCAATTTGGATAAGTGATCCATCTTCTCCAAGATTATGGCAATTCTCACTTGATACGCAAGAATTTACATCATATTCATTTGATGGATTAACTACCATGTTACTTACACAAGATAATCAAGGAAAAATTTGGTTTACTGATACGCCAAGAAATCAGATTGGATATTTTGATCCAAGTAATCAGCAGATCACCACAAAAACTTTACCAAAAATAGATCCAGTAATTTATGAAAATACAGCTACTTTCATCCAAGCAGATTTTGATGGAAATATTTGGATTGCAATTACTAACAAAGATGTGATTTTAAAATATCAACCAGAATTTGATACATTTGAAGAGATCAAGATGCCTGTAAGAGAATCACTGCCATTTGCCTTGACAATTGATAATGATGGGAAAATTTGGTTTACTGAATCAGCTTCTGGCAAAATAGGATTTATCAATCCAAAAAATAACGATATTTCAGAATTTGCACCAGAAAAGCCTCTTGCGTCACCAGAGGCCCTAATTTTTGACGATGAGGGAAATTTGTGGATTGCAGAACATACAGGCACAGCAATTACCAAATTCAATCCAATTCTTGAAACATTTGAGAGAATTACAATGCCAGATCAAGAGGCATTACCTTATGGGATGTCATTTGATAGATATGGAAACATTTGGATTTCACAACATGCTATAGACAAGATTGCTGCATATGATCCAGATAACAAAAATTTGATTGAGATTCCAATTCCAACTGCAACATCATTTGCACAATTTTCAACATCTGACAACAAAGATAATGTTTGGTTTGTTGAACAACAAGGAAACAAATTAGCAATGATAAAGACTACAGAGATACCAATAACAATATCTCAGATACCAGATGTAGATGATTTTCAACTAAAATATACCGAGATTGCATCGCCATTAATTGCAATGGGCATAATTGCAACATCGTTATTTTTTGTCAAAAGTCTAAAAGATAAAAGAAGATTAAATGAATTAATTATGTCTGGATAATAGTCCAGCAGACTTTATTCCTATTGTACATGCAAATATCCCAATTGCAAATAATACAATTGTTCCTGCTGGGGTTATATCAAAAATATATGAGACCAATATTCCTGCAACTACACAAAATATAGAAAAACTCATTGAAATTATCACAGTTTGTTTGAAGCCCTTTCCATACATTATTGCAGTTACATTTGGGATTACAAATAGTGCAGAAATTAGTAAAACACCAACTAATTGTATTGAAGTTACAACAGTAATTCCTGCCATAAAGACAATAAGATAGTTGATTTTTTCAACTGGGACACCACTAACTTTAGCTTGTTCTTCGTTGAATGTAGAGTAAAGAAGTTGGCGATATAGTAAAAGAATTACAATTAGAATAATTCCTGTTAATGATAAAATCAGAATTGTATCATTAACGCTAACAAGTAAGATACTTCCAAAAAGAAAGCTGAAAATATCAAGAGTGAATCCTCCAGATAATCCAATAATTACAAGACCTACAGCAATTCCTGATGATAAAAGAACCGCTATAGAGGCATCTCCAGATATGTTGAATCTATCTTTAATTCGTGTCATAATTAGTGCACTAACTATTGAAACACCATATGCAGTCCAAAGTGGATAGATTCCTGCCATCAAACCTAATGCAATTCCACCAAATGA
>JABFSW010000140.1 GCA_013140415.1 Nitrosarchaeum sp. | reverse complement strand
TTCATTACCCATGGCATTTTTCATATTCTCAGGTGAATCAATTATCTGAATCTTTCCACGATCAATAATTCCAATTCTATCACATAGTTGGTCTGCTTCTTCCATGTAGTGGGTAGTAAGAAAGATAGTCATTTCAAATTCCTTGTGTATTTTTTTGATATATTCCCAAATTTTTCGACGTGTTTGAATGTCCAATCCAACTGTAGGTTCATCTAAAAATAACACTTTAGGACGATGCAACAGTCCACCAGCAATGTCTAATCGTTTTCTCATTCCACCAGAATATGTAACCACGGGATCATTTTGCTTATCAGATAATTCAATTAATTCCAAGACTTCGTCAATTCTTTTATCGACTTGATCTTTTGGAATATGATTAAGTCTTGCTTGTAAAAGTAAATTTTCCCTCCCTGTAAGATATTCATCTACTGTGGATTCTTGTTGTACATATCCAATGCTTTGACGGACTTGTTTTGGTTGTGTCATTACATCAAATCCAAAAACCAAAGCTTGGCCAGAAGTTGGCTTTAGTAATGTTGTGAGAATCATTATAGTAGTACTTTTGCCTGCACCGTTTGGTCCAAGAAATCCAAAGATCTCACCAGATTCAACAGCAAATGAAATGTCATTTACTGCAGTTACTGCACCAAATGACTTTGAGAGAGATTTAGTCTCTACGGAATACAACACTTTGATCGCTTATCTCAATTATAAATTGCTAAGCGTTCATAAATTATTTCATAAAAAATTTAAAGACCTTATGAAGCAATCAGAATATGAAAGGGCTTTGCCAAAAGTGTCACTCATCAAATGTAGATATAACAATTGAAAAAGGAATTCCTATTTGTCTAAAATGTGGCAAAAAGGCATAGCAGAAATTGTGATTTTAGAAAAATAAAACTATTCCAATTTTTTGTATTCTTCTTTTGTCATTTTAAGAATGACTTTTTCGCCTATGCCCCAAATTTCTGATTTGGATATAATTTTAGAATGTATCAATCCATCACTGATTTCAATAGATTCAAGTTCGTTGGTATCAGAATTCCTATGGAGTCGTTTTACTTTTCCTATTTTGTGACTATCAATGTCAACTACTGGAATTCCTGATCTAATTGGAGGTCTACTGAGTAGTAAAGTTTCCTCAGTGAATTTATCAATGTAATCATTAGAAAGGAAATAGTCCTTGTTAAATCCCTGATGAATTGTAACTCCTGAAACAATTAGTGTGTGTTGGTTAATGTGTATGTGTTTGACTTTGCCATATTCTATACCCTCTCTATCTATGACTTTTTTTCCAACAAAATCATCAGCTGTAGCCATATTTTCAGGCATATTTTCTAGTTTAACTGACATGTAGTACATTATTCAGATTTGCTTATCATACCAAATATCAGAAATTTCTAGCAATGAGGTTAAATTACTTGACAGAAATATTGGCTCATGACAAGTAAAGATAACTTATTTCATGCAATTTTAAGCACAAAGGGCAGAAAAACAGGGAAGCGTCATTCAGTTACGCTTCGTGCTGTAAAATATAATGAAAAAATTTATTTTTCAAGACACAGGCCAGATGGGGACTGGTTCAAAAATGCCATGGCAAACCCAGATGTAATCATAGAATACAACAATTCAACATACACAGGTAAAGCAAATTTAGTTAAGGATGAAAAACTAGAGAGAGAAATTTCTCAATTAAAATATCCTGGGGAAAAAAGAGCAGACGAAAAAAGGGTTGCAATAGAAATTACACTATATGAATAATAGTAGTTAGACCTCTTCGTTCAAATTCAATATCATTTTCCATTTCACTAATGGTAACAGTAAATGAGATTACATCACGCTGTTGTGCATTTTCTGCGTAAAGTTTAAGGTGAATATCCATCAAATCAAATTCTTCAGTAGGTAAATTATTTTCATCAAAGAATGCCCCACATGTTGATTCAATTCTAAATCTAGTATCTTTGAAATGAAAACCAAGTTTTGTTTTTCTATCTTGTCTTCCACTAGACTTTATATTAACATCAATAATTCCGGCGTTTGCCATAGTATAGCTTGATTTTCCATTTACAAAGACACCAATTTCAAGGGGTTTTCCTGCTGTGGATTCAGCCATCTTTTGAATTCCGTCATTCATTACAACATCAACTGCTTTTATTGTTTGAGCAACTTTTGCGATCCATTCGTTTGTTCTTTCTATCGTTGCTTTAATTCCAGTGCGTCGTTTTTTGTCTTCATCTTCTGGGAGTTTATAGTAATCAACCCATGCCTCATAATCATGAGAAATATCTTTGATAAAATCAATACATGTTACTTTGTAGTCATTTACATTATCGGTTCTCTCTGAGCCATCATCTACACGTATACCATCATAATCCATTGGTAATGCCAATAATGATAATTATTTTTACGTCTAAAAAAACTAATCCTGTTCATAAGATTAATGATTATTATGGGATTTCATATTACAAATATTGTGATATTCTCAGAAATAGTTTTGGATCTTCAGCAGCAATTAAAAACGAATCTAGCACAAATTCGCTTCATGTTAAAGAAAAGTCCAGCCATGGCATATACGAGAATCGTTGAGATTGGTAAAGAAGTAGGCAAAAAATACAATATCAAACTAGTGGTAAATTTTCCAAAAGAGGGAAGAATAGAAGAATTTGACATGTATGGTAAACGGGATCTTAGCTTAATTATCGATTATGAAAGAAAGAGATTTCCAATTAATAGAGAGTTGATCAAAGAGAAGGCAAAAGAAATTTTGGGAGACATACAAGTTCAAGATGCTTACATGTATGAGAATAAAGAAGGGGTAAGAGTATATTCAGATAATTGGAAAATAGACATTCTTCCCCATTCAGTCCATATTTGGACAGAGTTTGATGAAAAAGTTACAAAGTTTTGTGATTGGCTAATGGAAAATGCATATGAGATGAAAAGTAAAACAAGAAGGATTTAAAGAGATTCTAATTTTTCAAGCAGACCATGAGCTTCGTAGTTATGAGGATCTAGTTTTATGATTTTTTTACAGCAATCTATTGCTTCGTCTTTTTGTTGTAATGAGAGATGAGCATTTGTTTTTAATGTCAATGTCTCCACATCATCATGTTTTATCTCCAAAGCCTTTTCAAAATATGCAATTGCTTTTTTTGCATCTTCCAAAATAAAATAAATGCTTCCCATCATAAACATATAATCAGGATCATTGAAAAATTTTCCTTCTAAACTTTTTCCAAACTCAAGTGCCTCAGAATAATCTCCATTTTTAACTAATTTTTTTAGGTGTCGTTTTGGATAACTAAAGAGACCTACCATTTTATCATCTGATTTTTCATCAAACTCTAATAATTTGAATGTAGGACATGAAAAATTTAGTGTTTTTAACCAAACCAAGAGTCTGGCTCAGAATTTCCTGATTCTGAATCCTGAGCAGCTTGTGTAATTTTGATTATTCCCTCTTTGATCAAATATTGTATTCCTTGGACAAAAGAATTATCATCAATTGAGCCATCTGCCCACCATCCTGCATTCTTTTTAATCCAGTCTGGGATTTGATTACTTCCTGTTCCTGAACCTTGAGCAGTTTGTGGAATCTGTATTATTCTCTCTTTGATTAAAAACTGAATTCCTTGGACAAAAGAATTATCATCAATTGAGCCATCTGCCCACCATCCTGCATTCTTTTTAATCCAGGATGGAATGTTTTGGGCAGTATCCGAATTGCCATCCTTATCTGAAATAGGAAGATCAATTACAAGATAATCTAAAGGATTGGATGGAACAATTCCTTGTGGAGCTAATCCATATACATAAACTACAAAATGAGCAGTTCCTGGGGGCTGTTGGACAATCATATCAATAGTAGATAATCCGGATGGAGAATACAGATAGTCATAACCTTGGTCTTGTGCAATAGAACGTAATGGTGGAAGTGTAAATTTATCGTCAACAACTATAAGATCATACTGAACTTGATTCAAGAACTCGGTATCATGATATTTGCTAAGAAAATTAAATTGCCATTTCATTGGACAACCCTGTACAGGGTATTCTGGGCTATAGTAAGCATGAATTTGATAAGAAAAATTCTTTGTTGGTCTCTTAATTGAATTAGTAAGCGAGTCAGTTTTTGGACAGTTTTTTAATTCAGGGTTATCAACATCAGAAATTATATTGGCAAATGGACTTTGTTGCACATTTTCTTTATACTCTAATAATGTAAATCGATATTCTGGTGGGGGAATACCAGATGAGACATGAGTATATGTTTGAGCTTTTACTGGAAATGGAAAACCATCAACTACCCAAACTTTACTTGTAGCGCCGCCAGTTTTCCAAGATATCAAAACAGTATCATACATTCCAGCCGGAACTGTAACTTTTTCAATAGCTGTTGGAATTATTTGTTCACCGCCTATGTTTCCAATTTTACCCCAAGATTTTGCAGAGAATTTTTTTGGTCCCTTGTCACCTCCTTCATAATATCCATTTGCAAAAGCAGATAACCACACAATAGAGGATTTGAACGCACCTCTGTAAACAGATAGATCAGCACTGCCACCAGATGGCTCTGGTGCTAGTTTTCCTAAATCCATTTCA
>JABFSW010000073.1 GCA_013140415.1 Nitrosarchaeum sp. | reverse complement strand
TCGTAATAGATTACAAGATTATAAAAAATATATTGAATTATCTTAATTCTAGTTATCGTAATTATTAATGCTGTAAAATATTATTAGCTTTCATAGAAATATTATGAAATAGATAAATCTTATACAAAATTATTTTAGCAAATCTGAAATACCCTATTTGGAGTTTTGATTTTATAAAGAAAGAAAAGATTGAGCTTCTTTTATTTTGTTCAAAAATTTGAATTATTTTTAACGAATTTAAAGAAATCATATGAATAAGATTATTTTTCAATATGTACTCATAGAAACAATGAGACGAAGTGTCCATGAGGACATTAAGAATTTGGAAACGGAGATTGTACAGACCGAAGATAAAATCATAGAATATTTGAGAACAGGATATGAAGGGGGAATTAAAACATCACTTCATCGTCTAGATTTAGATTTAAAATATCTGAGCATACTTGCAAATGGAGCACCCATTGACAAAAATGAGGATAGAAAGATCATGGATTTTTTGAGAATACATTATGACTATATGCGAAAGTTATCAGTTCCTGCATAATCTCAAAACCAAATACTACGAATTAGGCATATTCGATTATACACTCTACCAAAAATCCTACTTTTTAGTGGTTTTGAAATCTTGAAAAATCTAAAACACTGCCTACAAATTATTCATACGCAGATCCTAAATATTATAAAATCTATAAATTTTGTACAAAAATGGCCCACAAAGTCCTACAATTGAGGTCAACTTTCACAACTAGCTCAACTTTTCCTCAATTCCATTCTAAAATGAGGCTTTCAGGCATTCAATATAGGAAAACACGATGAAGAATATCCTTATTTTATTTTCTATTTTGTTACTTAGTGGACTAGTTATTACAGCAAATGCCCAATCTACTCCTGATCATGTTGTAATTAATGAAATCGATATTAATCCACCAGGCGATGATGCCAAATCTATCACAGAATGGGTTGAACTCTATAATCCTACAAGTTCCAAAGTTGATATCGGTGGTTGGCAAATCGCATCAACTACCATATTGAAAAAAACAATGACCCTTCCTGCTGGTACTTTTATTGAATCTGGAAAATTTTTGACATTTTCATATCAAAAATTATGGTTTGCTGATACTAGCGAATCAGTTGAACTAAAAGACAAGAGTGGTATGGTTGTAGATAAGACTCCATTATTATCTGATATGAAAAATGATTTTTCATCTTGGCAAAGAACCTCTGATGGATATGACTTGGATAGTACTAGTGATTGGAAATTTGTAATTTCTACAGCTGGATCTTCAAATGGAAAGTTAATTGTTGCAGACGACAAAGAAGGTGATTTAGTATCTGTATCATCAAATAAATCTTCATACCTGTTTGGTGAAACAGCCACCATTCAAGGAAATGTTTCAAAACAAATATTCATTGTAAAGCCATATTTTCATGCTGATGAAATACTTGTAAAAATATCTGGTCCTAACTATGATAAAACAATCTCACTTTACCCTGATCTTAATTTGAATTATAAGACAACCTTGAATCTTCAGCAAGTTCTTGGAATTAACACCGGCATTTACTCTGTTTCAGTTAGTTATGGTGGTGCAACATCTCAAACCAGTTTCTCTGTAGGTGATGAAATTATTGCAGAAGATATCAAAGAAGATAGCACTCTTAGCATTGCTACTGATAAATCTCAGTATCTTCCTGGAGATACTTTGTCTATGACGGGCTTTACTACCACAATAATCCCATTTGAAGGCCTGAAATTTACTATAAAGAATCCAACTGGGAAAATAATTTTTACGGGTAGTTTGTATCCTACCAATGGAAAATTCTCTACAAATGTGTTTCTTACTACTGTGAATCCTGCTTATGGAAAATATCAGATAATTGGTGAATATTTTGATAAATCAACACTTACATCTTTTGAAGTCATTAAAGATATCAAAGAAGAAAAGGCAATATCTTTGTGGACCGATAAAGAGGCATACGGTTTAGGTGAAACTGTTACAATTACTGGCAGATTAAACAACGTGTGGGTCGGCTTTATGGATTTAGAAATTATTCAGACCAAAAATGCTGCACTTGCTACAAGTGCATTAGGTGGTGGCAATTCTGGATTTAAAATTTCAGATAGTATAAAAATATCTGGTGATGGTTCTTTTACATATTCTTTCAAAATACCTGCTAATGATATTAGATTGGGAGATTACAAAATCTCTGTTTCAAAAGATATCGGTTCTGCATCAAAAACAATTCATGCAGTCACAAATACCAGTGAATACGTTGCAAGTACTGATCCTCTCTCACTTTCAACAGATAAAGTGATTTATGATTTAGGTGATGTCATGACAGTTAATGGTTTTATTACAAATCCTGCTACTAGTTCAAGCTTTCAAACAGCATCAGTAAATATTTCAATATCTCATGAAGATGGTAGCCCACTAGAGATTACGGGTGTGAATAAAGTGGGTGGTGCTCAAACTAGAGAGAACAATGGGTTAATTGTTGCATACGAACTTACTGCAATCCCTGACCCTTCTGGAAAATTTTCAGCTCAAACAAGTATACTGCCAGGTGCATTTACTGAAGGATCTTATAAAATAAAAGCAGAATATCGTGGACTGACAAAAACCATAACTGTTGGAATTATAGATCCTTTGAAATTAAGTGATGGTGCATTACTTACTTTGGATAAGCAAGTTTATGGTTTAGGTGAAACTGTTCTTTTGACTGGATTACTTCCTCCAACTGGTGATAACTCTGTAAGTATTTCTCTTACAAAACCTGATGGTAGTACAATTAATTCCGGTGCTACTGTTGATAATCAACGATTTTCGTGGTCTTGGATTGCCCCTATTTCTGAAAAACCTCTGGCTATAAAACTAGATGACCGTTCCATTTCTAAAACTAATTATGGAATTTACAAAATTCATGTCTCAGCTTCTTCTCATGGCAAAGACGTTTTCTTCAAAGTTTCTTCTGATCCTGAAAATGACTCTTTATCTTTGATTCCATTGTATGTCTCTACTGACAAATCTCTGTACAAAGCTGGAGAAAAATTAAAGGTAATTGGAAATATCATTAAAAGAGAACAAGGTTCTGAAGGGTTGGTAATTCCAGAAAGAATCACAATACTTGTATTTGATGGTAAATTCCCATTCAAACAAATCCACCAAGCATCTGTTTATCCTGATCAGGGTGGAAATTTCCAGAGCTTATTTGAATTGCCAATAACTGTTTTCAGCGAAGGTGAATACAAAGTAAAAGCATTGTATTCAAACAAACAATCTGAATCTACATTTACTATTGCAAATGATTTCTCTTTTGGTTCTGATGAAAAACTATCTCTTTTACTTGCTACTGATAAATCTGAATACTATCCTGGTGACTTGGTAACTATATCTGGTAAGCCAAACAAGCTAATTTATCTTGAACAATTTGATGTCAGTGTAATTCAGAAAATAGATGGCGAAATAACATGTGGTTCATTTTACTGTGGTAAACACTTAGGTCCTGTTACTACTATTAGACCTAGTTCTTCTGGTTCATTTTCACATCAAATTCAGATATCTGATTCCCCATCAAGTTTAGGCTCATACGAAATTACAGTGGATGCTGGCTTTGAAACAAAATCTTTGATGTTTGATGTCGTAGAAAAACCTATTATCTTAGAATCTGAAAAATCGCCTTTAACTATAATTGAAAAAGTCAACAGAATTTTGGAAAATAAAACATCCATTACCACAAATGAAAAAACCATAGATGATAATCAGGTATTACCACGTGTACTTTCTGGCTCATTACTTACTGCAAAAGCTGATCAGTCTGATGTTAATCTCAGAATTTCTTCTGAATCTGGAGTCTGTATTATTGGTCCTGAAGAAAACTGTCTTGTACAAGACTCTACTAAAAAACCGGGACAAATCTATGAATCTATTTCAGTAGATGGAGTTAATCTAAAAGTTAGATATAGTGGTCCTGATGTGTATCTTGAGAAATTTGACATCCTTCCAGAGTCATCTGCAGACTATCTACCTAATGTAACCTGGAATGTAGATGTAATCAAAGATGATCAAGCATCTAGATTCTATTACAAAATTAACTACAAGATACTAGAGTAAGTTCAAAATACTATCATTTCATATCTAACTCTATGAATCTTCAGGTTTTGATGTTTTATCAGGATGATCCAAAAAAATGCACCGCAGCAAAAATGGTTAAATTTGGAATTGCAAAAAATATCAAAAAAATAGGAAATAAAGGACTTGTCTTAGATCCTTTTTCTGAAAAAACCCTTTTACCTAAAGACAAATCTTTGATAAATTCAATAGTTGGAATTGATTGTTCCTGGACTCTTGCTGATCAGGCATTTTCAAAAAAATTTGGTGGCATCAAAAGAAAATTACCTCCATTGCTTGCTGGTAATCCTGTTAATTATGCAAAATTCAATAAACTTACTACTGCTGAAGCACTATCTGCCTCATTATTTATTTTAGGTTTTAGAGATGAGGCACTTGCAATACTTGATAAATTCAAGTGGGGGCATACTTTTTACGAATTAAACCAAAATCTTTTGGATGAATATTCTAAATTAGAATCTGAAGATCAAATCGATGTCATTCTAAAAG
>JABFSW010000134.1 GCA_013140415.1 Nitrosarchaeum sp. | reverse complement strand
GGCATTGACATTTTATACAATATTGTCATAAGTGGGAGTTTTTTTGGATTGAATATTACCAGCATCTGATCTTGCAATGATCCAAAACTTATAATTAAAAAATCTGATCTTTTCCTCAAGTTTTTCGTATTTCATGAAAATCTGAATGAAGTATTGTTTTTCTGACTATTTTTGTTATGTCGTAAACTAGTCGAATAACATCCCTTGTTGTATTTCCAAGAATTCGTAGCAATATTCCATTTTCTTTTGTCATAGTAGACCAACCAAATTCAATTTCTGAAGAATTTTTAATCTCATTTTCCAAAGTTTGAATTATTTTTTCGACGTCATTTCTTTTTGCCAGAATATACACAGTTGCCGTAATCTGTTTTTGTTCTAATATTCCAAAATCTTGTAAATTCATTTTTTTAGGCTCGATTTTAGTATAATCTGTAAATCTTAACTCGTCTTTGTGATTTTTTCCTATTGATCTAAAATAACATATTTCATAATCAAAAATCTCCCCCATGCCAATTCTTCCGGGGCTTATGATCTCAGAGTAAATCATCGTAGCGTTATCATGCACTTTAAAGTTGATCTCTTGATAGAATCTAGAATTTTTGTAGGGGATTATCTGATCTGGAATAAATTCTAGATACGCACCATCATCAAGTGATACATTTATCACTTGAATTGCATTACTGACATTCATACCGTAAACTCTTGTAGCTCCCTGTGTTGTTATATGGGCTAATGCATTTTTTTCCAAAATTATATCAATTATGTATTTGTCTCCTTGTAAAATTCCGCCGGAGCTAGATACAATATACACATGAGTCATCTTGGGTTGAAACTGATCATAGTACATCTCCTTTTGAACACTAAGTGGAAACCCAGATTCTTTTTCCTTTATTATTGTTTTTCCGGAGATAGACTCTATATCCAAAACTATTTTCAACTTACCAGTTTTTCCAGACTTGCCTACTCCAAGCTGTTTTATTTCTTCATTGTGCTGAAGTATTTCCGATGATGCTTCATTATTTGAAAAATCCAATTCATCTATTACCTTTGTCTATCTGAAAGTGCTATTTTTGGTGGACTGTCAAAAAGAAGATTCTTGATTATGTGTTCTGTTACATTATTTATTCCAGTGTTATTTTTACAATTGACAAAAACATGCGGTTTATCTTTACGAATACGTACTGCATCTTGTTGCATTACATTAAGGTCTGCACCAACTTGTGGTGCAAGATCAATTTTGTTTATCACAAGAAGATCACAGCTTTCTATTCCAAGACCGCCCTTTCTTGGATATTTATCTCCCCCGGCAACATCAATTATGTAAATAACATAATCTGCAAGGCTTGGACTAAATGTAGTAGTAATGTTGTCTCCACCACTTTCTATAATGATGAGATCTAACTCGGGATGTTTTTCCTCAATTTCTTCTATTACTGAGATGTTAATTGATGGATCTTCTCTAATTGCAGTGTGTGGACATCCTCCAGTGGCAATGCCAATTACAAGATTTTCTGGCAATAATCCTCTATCTGTTGCCAAATTCTTTCTCATTCTATCTGCATCTTCTTTTGAAATAACATCATTTGAAATTATACTAATGCTGTATCCTTTGGCTGCTAATACTGGGACAACTTTCTCAATTAACATGCTTTTGCCAGAACCTACTGGTCCTCCAATTCCTAGTCTTGGTATTCTCTGAGTCATTTGCCAAACTCCTCTATTTACGTAATAAACATCTTAGAATCCATTTTTTCATGATGCATTTGTAAAATCTCCAAGTGAGGTGCAAATTGCCAAAGATCTTTTGTAGATTTATCTAAACTCTCACTTACAATTTGACTAATTAGCGGCTTTAGATCATGAATTATTTTTTGAGCTTGATAGTGCTGAGTTATTCCCATTCTTGATGCTGCACCAACTATACTTACTATGAAACCATACAGAAACATCAAACCTGCTTTCTGAGGGCTTATTCCCAAGGCATTTGCGCAAAGACCAAAGCTAACTGAATACGCTCCATTTATCATTCCTTTTTTATAAAATTCCAAATATTTCTCAAGAATCTCATCATTGACAAAATCATTGACACATTTTGCTAGCTGAATTCCAGACCTCTTTGATGATTCTCTTACCTCTTTGATATTTCTCATCGAGTTAATTTTCATATCGATCTCTGATATCTTATCAAATTCTTTTGTACTTGCAAATTTCAATGCATTTATCATCACTATCAAATCTGTGGGACCAATCTGTTGTTTTAACTGTGTCTTGATAATTCCTATAATTTCAAGCTCTGTGATTTTTTTATTATTTTGAAAAATACTTTCAAGACCATTTGAGTTGGCATAAAGTCCAGTAGGAAAAAAAGAATCTGATATCTGCATCATTGCCAAATCTTGATGCATATCCTCAATGTTCATGAACATTCATCCTCTGGTCTGGCATGTAGATTTTTTCTTCAATACTCATCTCTATTTTTTCTATTATAGGAGTGAATAGTCTTTGAAAAACTTCTAACTCTGATTCTGCTTGTATGGGAAATGTCACAGTTCTACCTTCTAGTGAAATTGGTCTGTGTCTGTTTCCAATTATGTGACCCAGTAATACCGTCAATTCAAAAGAATCTTCTTTTGTTTTTATTGTGATAACTTTTTCCGGAGTCTGATAAATAACTATGAAACTTTCACCATGATTAAGAATATCGCCATGCTGTAATTTAGAACCACGTTCCAATACTATGGAAATATCTGTTCCTTTGTCTGTTATTCTGCGAAGTCTATTTTTCTCTAAATCATTACGTGATATTTGTAATTTTTCAAATACTTTTTCCTTTAGAATCTGTGATCCGTTTTCAGTAAAAATATTTCCTACAATTGATACTGAGCTTAGCACGGTAAATCTACTATATGCCTCAAGTTATCTTTTCGTATTTTTGGGTTTCAAGTAATAAATAGAACAATTTCATATCTAATTGTATGATGTTTACTCCTAAAGATCTTGATAAACTCAGTATTTTTGTTGCAGCACAATTGGCGCAGAGACGCAAAGACAGAGGTTTGAAATTAAATCACCCCGAAGCAGTTGCATTGATTACAGATCATATACTTGAAGGTGCACGTGATGGAAAAACAGTTTCAGATCTTATGGTCTCTGGAAATAAAGTGCTAAGAAGAGATGATGTATTACCTGGTGTATCTGAACTTATTCATACGATTCAAGTCGAAGCCACATTTGAAGACGGAACCAAACTTGTAACAGTACATAACCCTATAGTGTAAAAGATGATCCCCGGAGAATATTTTATTTCAGACCAACCAATCGTTGCTAATGAAAATAGAAAGACTGTAAAAATTCTAGTAACAAGTACTGGTGATAGACCAATACAGGTAGGATCGCACACTCATTTTTTTGAGGTAAATAAAGCACTATCTTTTCCTAGGAAAACTTCCTACGGATTTCATCTAAATATTCCTGCAGGTACATCTGTTAGATTTGAACCAGGTGATTCAAGAGAAGTAGAACTTGTAGAGTATGCTGGAAAAAGAATTGTCTTTGGATTTTCTGGATTGGTCAACGGAAGTTTGGATGAAAAAATGGATGAGGCACTGAACAAATCAAAAGAAAGAGGTTTCAAATCATGACTCTGAAAATACCTCGAAAGACATACGTCGATCTTTTTGGTCCTACAGTAGGTGACAAAGTAAGACTTGCTGACACTGATTTGATAATTGAAGTTGAAAAAAATCTTCTCGTATATGGAGACGAAGTGGTTTTTGGCGGAGGAAAAAGTGCTAGAGATGGAATGGGTCAGGCAAGTGGCATAAAAAGAGAAAACTCACTTGACCTTGTAATTACAAATGCAATCATTATGGATCCAATTTTGGGTATAGTCAAGGGAGACATTGGAATCAAAGATGGAATTATTGTAGGAATTGGTAATGCTGGAAATCCAAACATCATGGATAAAATTGATATGATTATTTCATCAAACACCGAAGTAATTTCAGGGGAGCATACAATTTGTACTCCAGGTGCAATTGATACTCACATTCATTTTATTTCACCACAGCAAGCAATACACGCAATTTGTAGTGGCACCACTACAATGATTGGTGGCGGGACAGGTCCTGCAGATGGCACCAATGCAACTACATGCACTCCTGGCTCTTGGAATATTCAAAGAATGATTGAGGCAGTCGATGATCTTCCACTGAATTTTGGTTTCTTGGGAAAAGGAAATGATTCCCAAGAAACAGCATTAATGGAGCAAATAGAAGGTGGTGCATGCGGTTTAAAATTACATGAGGATTGGGGTACGACACCTGCTACCATTGATGCTGCTCTAAGGATTGCAGACAAAACTGATACTCAAGTAGCAATTCACACTGATACATTAAACGAATGCGGATATGTCGATGATACAATAAACGCAATAGCTGGTAGAACAATTCACACATATCATACTGAGGGTGCTGGTGGCGGACATGCTCCAGATATAATGAAGATTGCTGGTGAAAAAAATGTTTTACCGTCATCAACAAATCCTACAAGACCATTTACAGTAAACACGTTATCAGAACATTTGGATATGATGATGGTATGTCATCATCTCAATCCGTCTGTTCCAGAGGATGTCTCTTTTGCAGA
>JABFSW010000130.1 GCA_013140415.1 Nitrosarchaeum sp. | reverse complement strand
TACCTATACTAGGCCATAGTGAGTCATTTTTGGCTTCTCTCCAAATTTTAATTATTGTTATAGTAAAATAACCATCTAGCAAAAAACATAACAAAATTCTGTTTTAACTCAGCTTAAATGAGCAAGTTTTGCATCATGACCATCTTTCCATGAAATAAATGACACATCACCATATGCAGACATGTCTACAAATTCATGTATTGCACCAGAAATAATTGAATCATTGTATATCTGATTTTGATTTTTATCAATTATTGACAGATGGATTTTACCTGGATTATCATCATTCATTCCAGAATATCGAATGATCTCCGGATTTCTTTGATCTGCAAATGCAATCCAAACATTGTCAGTAGAGTCAACTGAAATACTGACCATTGTTGGTGGAATGAATTCCTTGTCAGTTAGTAGCGGAATTGAATCGCTGAAGGTTTGACCCATGTTATCAGAATACGCATAATAATATCCTAGTCCATCTTGTGCAGTTCCACTTCCAGTAAACCACGTAACGTGTAATCGCCCTTTACTATCAAATGCCATTCCCGGCCCTGCATCAGGACAACTTGCAGTATACCAATTATCTTGACTTACCTTAACAGGCAGACTGAATTTTTCACCATTAGAATTATCATCAGTATGCATAATCACTATATCTCGTATGGTTTCAAAATAACCGCCAGTTGAATAATTGGAATCATCGAAAACGGTTCCGTTTGAATACCCGTAATTGTACTTGTTGTCATTACTTGCTTGTATGACATCTTGCTCATATTGTAAATCTCGCCACGTAAAATACACTTCATTATTTGGTCCAGTTATTGATGCGGTCTGACAGCAAACACAATTTTGATTATCTAATGTGATTGGAGAATCAAATGTATTTCCCCCATCTAATGACTTGACAAGTCTGTAACTTGAAGGATATTCAATTATTTTACCAAGATCTCCTTTTCCATATTGATTTGTCATACTATCAAGATAAGAAACAAAAAGAGTTCCATCGTCAGAAATTGCAAGATCAAAGAATGCTTTTTCGCTGTCATCACCCATTACGGGATTTACTGCAGATCCAAAAGTTTTTCCACCATCAACAGATTTTGACACTCTGATTTCTGTTACCCCCCATGGAAAGTCAGGATCATCTCTAAGTGTCATCCATGCTACATACACTTCGTTGTTTGGTCCAAAACGAATTGGTATGAGATTATACATTTCAGCTGCAGAGCCTACGATATTATTCACTCTTACTGGATCAGAGAATGTTTTGCCATTATCGTCTGAGATGACCAGATAGACATTAGTTAGTTCAGATTCAGTTTTTATGTATGAAGTATATATGATTCCAGTTTTTTGGTTAACTGATATTGAAGGATTTGATGCATTAATTATTTGATGTAAATTCATAGAATTTATTTGAGATTTTACCGATTTATCAGAAACAATAGATGAAGGTTTTTCAATTGTATTAATTGATGACGGTGGAATTATTTCTGAAGAACTAGATGGTTTTGCTATATCTGATTGCGAGTAATGCAATCCAAGAACAATAACTGCAGATAGAGCTATTGCCACACTAACTATGCTAAACACTAGTTTTTTGTTCAAATTATTACCTACCTAGATTTCCAGAGTTACAATCTGTGCACCATGTTTGTTTGTGTAACCTAGAATTGTTCCTTTATCAGTTTGTGCAATGCTTGCAAATGCATGTACATCAACATCAAATGTTTTTTTATCAAGTAATTTGCCTGATCTATCCATTGCAAATACGTTTAGATTCATTTTATGTTCTGTTTCAGAGCTCCAAACATTTTCTGTAGTTTCATAATCTTTTAACATTACAAATGAGATCCACACGTTATCATTTTTATCAACTGTCAGGGCTGCTCCGTTGTGTACCGGTGCTACATAGTCTGCAGTAAATAATGAAGTTGGTTCACTAAAGGTCTGACCATTATCATCAGAATAAACGTAATAGTAACCCATTTTTCCATCCTCTCCATTTCCAGTAAAGTATGATACATGCAGTCTGCCTTGGCTATCAAAGCTAATACCAGGACCAATAGAGATGCAACCATTGTACATCCATTTCTTTTCCTGTACACGTGTTGGTTCACTCCACTCCAATCCATTACCACCATCAGTGGTATGAGCCACTACAATGTCTCTGGCAGTAGAGTAATCTAGAGGGAGATCGATTTTACCTTCATCGTACATCTTTTTCCCAACATCATCAAACCACTCAAGAAACTCTGTTTCGGTGTTGTTGCCACCTAGATACTTGATATGCTTGTTTGTTGGATCATTTGGTGCTGTAAATTCTCTATCACTAGTACGCCATACAAAATAGACTTCGCCATCTGGTCCAACAGTTGATGCAATATCACAACATTGACACGCGTCTTTATCTAAAATGAACTGCTCAAATGTAGCACCGCCATCAGTAGAACGAAGTACTGGCATTTGCGTAACTAAATCTACATTATCATAATTGTATGCAATTTGTGTTCCATTTTCGGTTTTAATGGTAGCAAATTCATTGTTAATATATGGAATTAGTATAGTGCCCTTTCCTGAAACTGCAAGCTCGGGATATAGTTTTTCACTTGCTTCCAAATTTTTTCCAGGATCGACTGCTGGACTAAAGCTAGAACCACCATCAGTGGATTTTGCTAGTCTAATGTTGTAGATGCCAAAGAATTGTGGGTGTTCATCCACTTGTTGCCAGGCAATAAAGACTTCACCACTTGGGCTAATTTGAATTGGATTTGTATATCCCCCAGGAGATGCGTCTCCATCTTTATCATTTACTTGTATTGGTAAAGAAAATGTTTTACCATCATCATATGATTTCATCATGTAAACATTTGCAGTTTCCATTTCATATGAACCAAATGTATGACCAGATCCCTTATAATAGCTGGCATAAACAATGCCAGTTTTGTGATCAACACCAAATGAAGGATCTGTAGCATTTGGTATTGTCATTGTATCTAAAATATTGATTTTTGGGGTTTCTGTTTTCTGAACTTGTACCTGAGTATCAGACACTTGAGAGGCATTATTAGATAATGAGAAGATAAAAAATGCCGCAACAATTACTGCAACAACTGTAATTCCTGATGCGGTGATGATTTTTCTATTCATGACTATGTTCCTATTTTAGTCCTGTTCCGTATTGCGGTAACACTTGTGATGTAGTGATTGATTTTGTTGCTTTCTCACTAATTGGGGAACCGTTACCTGATTTTTTCATGCCATTTGGTTGACCTTCTAATTTGGCCATAATGCCTGCTTTAGCTTTTTTGACTTGAGTTTCATTTAGAGGCTCATAACCATCGCATTCAAATGTAAACTGGTCTACGAATGCTCTACCACTTCCGCCATTTGGATCATAGGTAAAGACACCATCGTATAGTGTGTCTACTTTATAGGCCGTTACCTTGCAACTATTGTATTTGAATACACGTACCGGTATTTCATCTTGTACTAATCCAATATAGAAATCATTTTGAGAGTACATTGTTTGATAAGCTATAGTTGGATTCTTCCAAACATAATCAACCATTTCATACAGCATATGGTGTTTTGGTGTGACTACTCCTTCTATGATAAAGGATGGTTTGGTTTGAGTCAGTACTCCGCCACCATATGGCTTGAACCTATCAAAGCCAGATAGTTGTGAATAATATGTAAAATCCTTGCTATGTAAAACTCCTTGGGAGGACTCGTATACAACAACAAGACTCATGTCATGCACTGTAGGATATGTCATCATTGTTCTGTTAGCAGATGGGATTGGATTTGCATCAGATAGTTCATCATCGTGTGATTCGTGTTCTGTATGTTCATCTGTTTTAGAATCAGTTGACTCGTGAAACGCATGGATGTCGTTTGCAGATAACGCAAGTACAAGAGAAACACTTGCAATTAAAAATAGAATCCATGTCTTTTTGTCATATGTGTTAGTCATTGTTTGAATCAAAAATTATTTGCAAATAAGATAATTGGTACATTTATCAAATGAACCAATTTCATTAAAGGAATTTTGAGATAATCACTGATAGAATAAAATGATAAATGAAATATAATGAAAATAGTGTATTATAGAAAATAATTAGCTAGTTTTAATCCAATATTTTTTGTCATATTATCATGTTGTGTCATATTTCAGAGTTGTACCAAATTTGTTTTATTTGATTTGTGTGTCTATATCTAGTGGAGAGAAATTCCAGTACCAAAAAGGCTTGTCATAGTGAGGCATACAGAATACCACAAAAGATTTTGTTTGCCTCAGTTTTTTTGGTTTTTGTATTTACGATACTAGATCAATCAGCATTTGCTGAAATAATACCATATCAAGCTCAAGGAACAGACGGAAAACAAGTCAACCTTTCTGACTACAAAGGAAAAGCAGTAATGCTCAACGGTTGGGCAACATGGTGCACTGACTGTAAAAAGGAAATGCCATATCTTGAATCATTATATCAAGAATTTTCAGCAGAAGGCTTTACTGTAATAGGAGTGAGTACAGATAACAAATTTAGCGATGGTAAGGTAATGGCGTTTGCAGAACAGATTGGTGTCACATATCCTATATGGAGAGATTCAGACGATCGTTTTACACCAACATTTAGAGCAATAGGACTTCCACACACTATACTAT
>JABFSW010000078.1 GCA_013140415.1 Nitrosarchaeum sp. | reverse complement strand
GGATATATCCAGAGCCTTACCAATTGCTTTATTCTTTGTACGATTTACTAATAGAACATCATCTAATGAATTAGAGATGCAAAGAAAAGCAATTGCTGAACCAACTTTGCCACTACCTATTATGGAGATCACTTTGGTCTCATCTCTTCTATTTTGTAATTAAAATAGGACAAATCGTTTGAAACAATAAAAATGTCTAATTTAAATCCCATATGATATTTCTAGAGTTAAATTTGTGCATATCGTGAGTGCAATGCATTGCAATGTGGTCTTACTTGTTATATCAAAAGGTAATGTATGTGCTCTATGCAAGCACTAATTTCAGGAAGAAAAATAGAAGATGACTCAAGAAAAGACGCTATTCTTGAAGTTGTATCTGATAAATACTGTCGGGCTATTTTAGAAAATACGATGGGAAAACCAAAATCTGCAATAGAGATAAGCGCTGAAACCAAAATTCCAATAAGTACGGTTTACAGAAGACTACAAACTTTACATGATAACAAACTACTTGGTATTTCTGGTTCCATTAGTGCTGACGGTAAGAAATACTTTCTATACAAGAGTAGAGTTAAGGCCATAGCCACATCATTTAATGGAAGTAATATCGAAATTGAAGTTGTTCCTAATACTTAGTATTAGGTTGTTTTTATTTTGGTGAAATCATGGCTGATAATCAAAGTTCTATTTTAAATCAAAAAAGAGAGAGGCACAATATGGAAAAAAGGTATTCGTCACCTGTTATTACCATTAGTCCAGAATCATCAATTTTTGATGCATTATTACAAATGCAAACAAATTTTGTTAAACACATAGTAGTTGCTGTCAAAAATATACCTGTTGGAATTGTTACTGAAAGAGATATCAATAGATTTCTTGGCGAAGATAAAACTGCACATGCAGTAGATGAAATTCTAATTAAACATGTAATGCAAAAAAATGTAATTACAATACCTGACGACATGGAAGATTGTTTTGATCAGTGTGCTGCAAGAATGGAAACTTTCAAAATTGGTTCAATTGTAATTGTCAATGACAATGGAGAATTAACAGGCATTATTTCAAGAACAGATCTAACAAAATCGTATGCTGATGTATTTGGCGGAAACTACTTGGTGAAAAATTTTATGAGTAAAAAAGTAGTAACTTGTAGAAGAACGGATTCCATCAAATTTACATTAAGTTTAATGAATAAAAATCAAGTTTCAAGGTTGATTGCAACTGATGAAGATGGCTATCCTGTTGGTCTTATTAGCACAAATACATTGTTAACACATAGTGATTATTTTACCAAAGGCAAAACACGATCTAGAGATTATTTACTTCCAATAAATGGAGAAAAACTCACAGTAAATGATTTACTAACTGATGAGCTTTTAACAATAAATGAAGAAGAAGATCTAGTAGTAGCGGCAAGTAAAATGATAAAAAATAAAGTTGGTGGAATTCCGGTAGTTGATTCAAATCAAAATTTGGTTGGAATTGTGAGTAAAACTGATGTTGTAAGGGCTTTTTCTATTGTAGGTGCTCATAAAGAATTAAAGTCAAAGTACAAAGAACTGTATTGAATTTACAGGATAATCAATTAATCGATTTAATATAATATGATATATACTAAATACTGAAGTTAAATTCAATGAAATCTACACCTGATAGACAACTCCATCCTGTAAAAAAAGAAACAACACGTAGTATTACTTATCGACTGCCATCTAAAATTGTAGAAGAATTAGAAACAGAGGCAATGCAGAAAAAGATATCACAAAATGTTTTGGTAAAACAAATTCTTGAAAAATATGTGGCCTGGGATCGTTTTAGTGATAAAATGGGCATGATTCCGATTCCTAAAGGAATATTGGATTCCCTTGGCACTGAAATGAATGGTGAAAATATCTCTGAAATTATTAAAATAATTTTACCCTTTATCAAAGATACAGTTCTTTTTATGAAAGGAAAATATGATTTGAAACGATGTATTGAAACATTAGAAGATTATATGCGCGCATCTGGAATGAAATCAGATCATAGAATTGAAGGAGCTGTACACCATTTTATAATTCAACATGAATTAGGTATGAATTGGTCATTTTTTACTGAACAACTATTAAAGGAAATTTTTAATCAATTTCTGCCAAACCAAAATATCAAATTCCAAACAACCAAAAATACGGTTATTGCAACAATAGCATTAGGTTCAGATTTTAGTGAACATGATTACTAATTTACGCTAGTAATTTCCAACTTTAGTAATTGTATTTTGTTTAAAAATAGATGATAACTAACTCTACTATATTGTCAAAGGACAAATTGATAATACTTGTTGCAGTTGTGATATGCGTTGTAGTTTTAGGAGGAATGATGATATTCATCGGACAAGGAAATATCAGACATGTATCTATTTCATGGCAAGAAAAAATTGAACAAACTGTTGCTTTTGAAGATATTGATGGAAATGTCCAACTAAAAGGAATTTCTGGAATAGGTGGAGAACCAAATCCTTATCTTGTAACTAGAACAAATTTTGCATACATGTTAACTGTAATTAATAATGGAGATAAACCTCATGGATTATACATTGAAGGATTAAATGTTCAGACAGATCTTTTAGAACCTGGACAACAAGGCACTTTAACAATTTATCCTACAGAAGAAGGAATCTACAAATATTATGACAAACAACAAGGACTTGAATTATTAGGATATCTTGAAGTACGTACTGTAATTCCTAGTGATGAGTTTACAGGGTTTTTTCGTGATCTCATATGATTAGTTTTTTGTTCAGACTTGATTATGTTGGAATTTTTACATAATGTCAAAACATAGACTAAAAAAACTCTCAAAGATTTTTGGTCCTGGAATAATTACTGGAGCTTCAGATGATGACCCATCTGGAATTGCAACCTATACTCAGGCAGGAGCACAATATGGTACTGGTGCACTATGGTTTTCCTTGTTTATCTATCCACTAGTAACAACTGTACAAGAAATGTGCGGGCGGATAGGTCTATTGACTGGAAGTGGATTGGCAGGAGTCATTAAAAAAAAGTATTCCAAAAAAACAGTATTTCCAATAATCACATTGCTTCTTATTGCAAACACAATAAACATTGGTGCAGATATTGGTGCAATGTCTGCTTCTGTGAATCTGATTTTTCCAGGATTTCCGATTCTTCTCACTACCCTACTTTTTACTGTAACAATAATTTTATCCGAAATTTTAATTCCATATCAAAAATATGTCAGGATATTAAAATATCTGACACTTTCTTTACTTGCATATTTTGTCACTGCTTTAATTATCGGGGCAAACTGGCAAGAAGTTTTTACTGCTAGTATTATTCCACACGTAGAATTTACTCCCGCATTTTCTATGATGTTTGTAGCACTCTTTGGAACCACCATATCACCTTACTTATTTTTCTGGCAGACATCAGAAGAAGCAGAAGAGGATGTTGCAAAAAACAAGATTAAAGGAATTGGAGATGGAAAACCACACATCACAAAACGTGAAATCAAAATGATGCGAATAGATGTTATGCTTGGAATTGGGTTTTCTGTAATTACAATGTGGTTTATTATTATGACTGCAGCAGGAACTCTTCATACTGGTGGAATTTCAGATGTTATCACAGCAGATCAAGCTGCAAAAGCACTTGAACCGCTAGTGCAGACATTTCCAAATTCAGGACAAATTGCAAAAATAATCTTTGCACTAGGAGTGATAGGCACAGGCATGTTGGCAATCCCAATACTTTCTGGCTCTTCTGCCTATGCATTATCTGAAGGATTTGGTTGGAAACAAGGATTAAGCAAGAAATTCAAGGAAGCCAGATCATTTTATTTGATAATAGCTTCCTCTACAGTGATTGGATTATGGATTAATTTTATGGGGTTGGATCCTATCAAAGCGTTATACTATACTGCTATAATTAATGGAATAATTGCAGTTCCTTTGCTTATAGCAGTCATCAAAGTTGCAAATGACAAGAAAATACTACACACACATACCAATCGAAGATTATCTAATGTTTTAGGATGGTTTACGGTTGCAATAATGGGATTTTCCATTATTATCATGATCTTTACATGGACATACTGATCCATCTTCATCTGCTACGGATAAAATTGTACTGTAAACAAATACAAAGAAAAATTTCATTATAGACAGATTATTTTCTAAATAATTGTGTAGAATCAATGTCTGAACCTACACACATATCACTAAACTCTTCAGGATTCAGTGAATAGCATACTTTTGGCTCAAATTGTGTGACTTGAACTTCTTTTTTCTCACTAAGTTTTTTTATTTTATCCAATGAATTTTTTTCTAATATTTTTTTAATAATAGATTCTTTGATTTCTGATTTTGTGGGTTCATCTGTTATAAAACTTGCAATTCCTCTAAATTGAAATCCTTTCAAATCCTCTTTGTTAAAAACAGAAATGGTGACCCAAGGATTTGTTTGAATATTTTTGTAAGATTTGTGTTTGAAAAAATCTAGCCAATATATCACATTTTCATCAACTCTAAAGAAAATTCTAGGAGATACATTTGCTAAATTATTTGCTCCTACAGTTCCTACTACAAAAATGCCCTGTTTTTTGATGAATTCCTTAATCTCGTTTGGAATCTTTATCATAAATCAACGTAATCTTTTGTAGACTTCCTGAAATTCTTTGGAAATATTATATGC
>JABFSW010000156.1 GCA_013140415.1 Nitrosarchaeum sp. | reverse complement strand
TTGGTTGGAAATGGTCGATATTTTTTAAATTCTACTATCAAGAAATTCTACACGAGATAAATCAACGAGTCATTTTTGACTATACTGATACTTCACTAATCATTAATTTGGTGAATGAGAAATAAATAATATAGAAGTACATAAAATCATAAATATTTTTGCTTGTATAATTATATTTGTAGGATCACTAGTTGTAGTTTCTTGGTTATTTGATATAGATGCTCCAAAATCATTTTGGTTTGGAGAAGCTACAATGAAATTCGGCACAGCACTTTCATTTGTTTGTGTAGGTATTTCGCTTCTTTTAGTTACAAAAATGAGGAAAGGTAAAATTGCACTTGGACATATAGGGTTACCAATTTTAGGATTAATCATAATTATGTTTCTTAGTGTAAATACAACCTCTGTGATTATTGGTACAAATCTTAGCTTGACGATGTTATTTGAGGACAGTCCTATTTCTACAATTAACACAATCTCGCCAAGTAGACCATCTCTAGGAGCGTTAGTAAATTTCACCATAATTGTAATAGCACTAATGTTAATGCTGACAGATTTTGCCAGATGGAGAAAATTAGTGAGGGGTATTGGAATTACAGTTGGAATGATTGGTGGTATAGCACTAGCAGGTTATGCATTTAACTTACATTTTCTTTATTGGGATTTTGAAAATGTATCCAATGCAATGGCGCTTCATACAGGCATTTTGTTTCTCATTGCAGGGATCTCATTGATACTCATAGGTAATGATAAAAATAATCCAGTGATTACAGGTTCACATCAAATAAAAACAAGACTGATTTCGTTATTTTTAACAATTTCCATAATTCCAATTATCTTTCTTGGAATCATAACTTACATTCTAATTCGAGATTTTGAAGTGATTAGACCCTTTGGATATGGATTTGCTATCATTAGTATTATTGCTACTATTACTGCAGGATTCTTTGTATATGTGATTACAATGCAAATTGTCAGGCCAATAACTAATCTAAGAGATACAGCACTTGCCATAACAAATGGCAATTTTGATGTTAAAGCAGAGACAAGCACAGTTGACGAGATAGGACAGCTATCAAAAACATTCAACGGTATGATCGATAGTATTAAGATGGCTACCGCATTACAGCTAGAAACAGAAAAATTAAAACAAGTAGACAAGGATAAAGAGGAATTTGCTGCAATGGTTTCTCATGAATTGAAAACACCGCTAATACCAATCAGCGGTTATGCTGAATTATTTTTGGATGGATCCTTAGGAAATATCACTGAGATACAAAGAGAGAAAATGCAAGTGATGTATGAAAACTCAATTCGATTAACAACTCTGATTCAAGACATATTAGACGCCAGAAAAATAGAATTGAAAAGACTAAATCTCGACATACAAGTTGAGTCAATCAAAGAAATTGCTAAAAGATGTATTGACATATTCAGACCAATAGCTGAATCAAAAGGCATTAGACTAGTAGATGAGACACAAGATATCGCGATAAAATGTGATCCAGATAGAATATTACAAGTATTAAATAACGTAGTAAGTAATGCCATGAAATTTGTTCCAGCGCAAGACGGCACAATATCGATAAATAGCAGAAATGATAAAGACGAAGTTATGATAAGTATAAAAGATAATGGAATTGGAATTCCAAAATCAAAACAAGATGATTTGTTTAAAAAATTCTATCAGGTGGATAAATCATTGACTAGAAAATCTGGTGGTACTGGTTTAGGTCTTGCGATAAGCAGAGGAATAATTGAGGCACATGGTGGAAAAATTTGGGTAGAGAGTGAAGAAAATCAGGGAGCGGCAGTCCATTTTACAATACAAAAAGGAAATGGTAAATGAAAAATATATTGATTATAGATGACAATAAAGACATAACAGGATTATTTAAGACAATATTAGAATCTGCTGGACACAAATGTACTGCAGTACATGATGGAAAAAAAGGATTGGAGATGTTACATGAAAAATCTTTTGACTTGACACTTTTGGATCTTGCCATGCCAGGTATGAGTGGTACTGATGTGCTAGATATAGTAAAAAATGATCCGAAGATAAAAGATAGTAAAATATTGATAATTACGGCTTCTTCTCCATCAGATGCAGAGATGGATAGAATCAGAAAGGAATATAGAATTTTGGATATAGTAAAAAAACCAATTAACAAAGCAAAACTTCTTCAGACGATAGAAATGTATTAGATAATTATCACATAAATCACTCTACAGCTCCTGAAGATCTGATGCATCTTATAGAGATCAACTATCCACACATATCTCAATGTGATATTGATGTTTGGTATTACTCTATGATGACGGAAAGAAAAGCTAAGTGACATGTGAAAATTAATTAAATGTATTAGCAACAGTACTCCAAAATATTAATTACAAATATTCGCAAACCTTAATTGGAAATAGAAGTTAGTAAGTTCATGGAGTATGAACAATTATGCAAGAGTATTTTTGATATTGACAAACAAATTAGATTTGCTGCAGTCTATAACTCTAAGATAGAAAAAGTGGCAGGAGGGATAAGAAAAGGAGTTAAAACTCTAATCCCAGAATCAATAACAAAACTGTCTGTTGAACAGTCTTTTATCAGATGGAATACACGAATTCTGATGGAAGATTGGATTGGATTGCCAAAATATGCTCTAGCCGAATATGAAAAAATAAAGCGATTTACATTTTATTTGGAAAAAAATATGATTCTTTTAGTTTCTGCAGAACTAGAATTAGATAATAATTTAATCATAAACAGAATTCGCCAACTAATCTAAAATACATCTAAATTAGAAAAAATATCAATATTGTGTGATATTTCAAAAGTATGAAACATGTGAATGCTTTATATTATAACATTAATGTCATATGCACAACATAAGGAAGATTTCATTTCAATTAATCGCAAATTCCTTGATAGGTCATTTTCCTTATGTTAAATATTGCTACAAAATTTAGTCAAAGAAAAAACAGGAAATATTTGTTCTAAAACATAATAATGAATACCTCAAAGACCATCTAAATTAATACTTGGTAAGATTTCAAAAACATAGTTGAGCTACAAGTTTTTAGAACACGCAACTGATGCATTCATTGAAGTAACTGCAAAAGATCTCAAAGAGGCATTTTTAGTAACTGCCAATGCAGTAATCAATATCACACTAGATCAAGATAAGGTAGAAGAAAAAGAGCAAAGAGAAATCATTGCACAAGGAAAAGACCTCAGATATCTTTTGTTTAGCTGGCTAGAAGAAGTAACTTTTGTTCTAATCACAAAAGGCTTTGCAATAAAAAGAATAGAACTAGATATTCACGAAAACAAAGGCTACAAAATTACTGCCAAAGCATATGGTGAACCGCTTAATTTCTTAAAACATAATTTCAAAGTGGAAATCAAAGCCCCCACATTTTATGAGATGAAAATTGAGCAAAATAATGGAGTGTTTATGAGGTTTTTACTTGATCTCTGAGTTTGGTGAAAAATTATTATCAAATCCATAGAAGAATTTAGTCGTATTTTTTAAAAGCAAATGCATTCCATTTCATATAATGCACACAAAATTAGGCGTATTTTTGGTATTTTTGCTAGCTACTGTAATAATTGCTCCAGCATACGCCAACGTTACTTCGGTAGCATTGGAGAAGAATTTCTACATAAATGAAGAGAAAATAACATTTATTGGAAAAGAGCAAGAAGGTAAAAAAGCAGTTTATGTAATTATTCGCGATTCAACAGGAGCATACAAGGGAATGCTATCTGATCCTACATCAGAAAGTGACGGCACATATTCAACAATTTCAAGAGATGTAGACAATTTTTTTGATATTGAAGGAACATACAATGCAACAGCATTTACAGATTCTCAAGGAGAAAAGAGTGGAATTACAATCAAACTGCAATATGATGGAGACAAAGTTTCAGTTCTACCAGATTTTGTATTAGCACTTAATTCAATTTCAGATAAAACAATTGAAGAAAAAAAGACCCTAGTGTTTACTCCTACATTGACTGAATCAGTAACAGATGTAACATTTAGTCTTGAAAAAAATCCACCAACGGGGGCATCGATCAATAGCCAAACAGGACAATTTACGTGGACTCCAACAGAATCTCAAGGTCCAGCTTCATATGTTTTTGATATTGTAGTGAAAAAAGGAGCATCAGAAGACAGAGAAGATGTAAAGATCACTGTAACTGAACCGGCTCCTGTAATACAACCAGAACCGACACCTGAGCCAACGCCAGTAACAGAACCAGAGCCAACGCCAGAACCTGAACCTATACAAGAATTAGGAATTGCATCTTTTGTGGATCCGACAAAAGATCCACAGTCTTATGTAGATAGATACAACAATGAGCCAACATACAAAAAATGGTTTGATGAAAACTTTCCAGAATATTCTTCTATTTATGAAGCAGTGGGATTGGATGAACCAAAAGGACTGGCTTCATTTGTAGATCCAACAAAAGATCCACAGTCTTATGTAGATAGATACAACAATGAGCCAACATACAAAAAATGGTTTGATGAAAACTTTCCAGAATATTCCTCAATTTATGAGGCAGTCGGATTAGAAAAACCAAAAGAGATGGCATCTTTTGTTGATCCAACTTTAGATCCACAGTTTTACATTGACAGATACAATAACGAACCACAATTCAGAGAGTGGTTTGATGAAAATTATCCAGACATGACAATTTATGATGCAATTGG
>JABFSW010000083.1 GCA_013140415.1 Nitrosarchaeum sp. | reverse complement strand
ATTTACAACATACTGATTATTCAAATTCTACGAGTATTTGTAATGAAGGTGATGTTATTGAGTGCATGCCATCAAAAGTATACGGAAACTCTGTTACGTTAGATAATAATTCATTTGTAAGAAAATTAGAAAACGATGAATCAATTCCATCATTAGCAAAGATAAGAACAAAGATTAACGAAGTCAAAATAGATGGAAATTATTGTATTGAAGCTATAATACTTAAAATTCCAGAAAGACGAGAAATTCAGACTAAATCAGGGGAATCAATTCTATTATCAGAGATGTTTGTTGAAGACGATACTGGTCAAATTTGGGTTAAAGGATGGAGAAATCAAGCTAGACTAATAGACAAATGTGAATTGGGAGAAATAATTTCAATAATAGGTGTAAATGCAAAAGCAGGTTTAGAAGGAAGAATTGAATTATCCCTTACAGCATTTTCTAAAATCACAAAGAAAAATTAAGAATCCCAAAATCCCCTAGTTACAACATATTGTCTTTCTGCTTCGTATATTTGTTTAAAGAGATGTTCTTCGTCTATCATATTTCGCAATATACGTGCTGCAGTGTCAGCACCTACTCCATATCCAGACATGACAGTGATTGCAATTTTGCCAAAATTTTCTATTAAAGAAGAGACTTTCCAGGCTCGATCAAACTTGTGTTTTTCATCTACAGAAAGTTTTTTTCCTTCATATCTTTTACGTATTATTTTTGGAAGATCATAATCTGAATAAAAAGTGGCAGTAATTTGTCTTGCTTTACAATAAGGACAGATCAGTGTATTTTTGACCTCGTTGGTTTCCATTACTCGCTCCCATTTCCCACATCGTGCACAAATAAGACGATGTTTTGTCTTTGCCAATCTTGCTTTTACAAGATCAAGTATTCCTTTGTCAAGATTGGCAGGAGATGAATAATATTTTGCAGTATGATCTAAAATTGGTTCAGCTAATTTTGAGAATTTATCTATTTCTAGCCATTTAATTATAATTTCATTATCTCTAATTTTTTTAAGGATTTTATCAGTATTTTCAAGATCATATTTATCATGAAATAATTCACGTAGTGCTTCTTTTACAAGAGAAGTTTTAGCATATCTTTCATATAAAAATCGGGCTGATTTTTTTTCATAAATTGCTCCTCTTCCAACAACTCCAAATTTTTTTGCGACACACCATGTTTTCCAATTTACATTATGAGTTCCTGTCAAAGACGCAGTTACAATTGAATAAAGATCATAATCGTCTTTCATAATTTCAAGAAAAAGTTTTTCAGAAATTCGTGATCTAGAAGATAAAACTATCCTGTAACCATCAGAACGTGAATCAACCATGGAACCTAACACTGAAGATATCATTGAAGAAAGCAAAGTAGATAATGTTGAATTGATTTTTGTTCCAAAACAAGAATGTATCACTATTGAACCTTGTGAACGGCTAGACTCTATTACAATATTTTTTTCATCCGGAATTTCATTAAAACTTAACTCTTCAATAGTTTTATTGATTAATTTCAATGATCCATTTTTTACTTTGTTACGAAATGCCCCAACTTTTTTTGCAGTATTATAATCAACGGGAATACTTTCTCCTTCCCAATAAGGAACAGTTATGCCTCCTCCTCTAAAGGGTTCAACATTTACTGAAAGTGATTTTTCATCCACGTTAAGTATTCTCCATTGAGAGCCTTTTAGAACGAAAATATTGCCAGAATCTCCAAAATCACCTACAAATCTTTGATCCAATGTTCCAATGATTTTTTTTCCAACACTATCAAATACTTTGAATTTAAGAATATCAGGAATTGTAGAAAGATTTTCAAAGTAATATTTGAAAGAACGACCTTTTTTCCAGAAAGTCATTTTTGTTCTATCAAAGAAGATCAAATAGTTAGAATCAAGTAAATCTAAAACACCCAATAAATCCTCTAGTTGTAAATTTCTAAATGGATACGCGTTGTTTATTATTTCTAATGCTAAATTCACGGGAATTTCTCCGAGTTGCATTGTCATTCCAACAAGATGATGTGCAAGTACGTCTAGAGAATCATCATGAATTTTTTGTTCTTCTATGGAACCTTCTTTAATACGATCTAGTATTGCTCTTGCTTCAAATTCATCATCAGAATTGTTTGTAATTATTAGTCCCTTGGCAGAAGCATCTCTGTTATGTCTGCTACGTCCTATTCTTTGAATTAGTTTTGATACTTGTCTAGGAGAACCATAATGAATTACCAACTCTATTGAACCTATATCCAATCCTAATTCAAGTGAGGAAGTACAAACCACAATCCCACGTTTTCCTTCTCTTAATGTAAGCTCAGTATCCTCTCTGACTTCTTTTGATAATGATCCATGATGTAATTCTATATTGATAGATGATTTTTCTTTTAACATAGAAGCTAAGAATTCAGATTCTCCCCGAGTATTAGTAAAAAGAAGTATAGGAGAATCTAAATTTAGTTCTAAAACATGCTCAATTATTTTATCTACAACATCTGAAATCGTTCCATCGACAAATTTGACTTCAACATCATATTTTCGAACAGAAGTATCTCGAATAATTTGACATTTTCTTTTAGTTCCTACCACAAATTTTCCAGCTTCTTCAAAATTACCAACTGTTGCAGACAATCCAATTTTTGTAAGATAGTATTTTGAATTAAGCTGTAATCGCTCTATACTTAATGATAGTTGAGAACCTCTTTCGCTAGCAAGTAATTCATGTACCTCATCAATAACAATCCACTCAAGTTCAGATAGTGCATCTAACATCTTTATCTGTGTGAGAAGAATGACTAGAGTTTCAGGAGTTGTTATTAGAACATCTGGAGGATTTTCAGTGATTTTTCTTCTTGCAGTCTGAGTTGTATCACCATGTCTTATTTCAATTGAAAGATCATTACTTTGAGCATATTTGGTAATCCTTCGAAACACATCTCGATTTAGTGCTCGTAAGGGAGTAATGTAAAGAACTTTAATTTTTCCAAGTTTTTTTGATTTCTTTACTAGTGAAAAAATTGGAATTACAGAGCATTCTGTTTTACCTGAACCAGTTGGTGCAATTACTAGACAGTCTTTTTTTTGTAAAATTATAGGCGAAGCTTTTTTCTGAATTTCAGTGAGATTAGTAAATCCAAAATGAGCAAATAGTGAATCAAGTATCGAATCAGGAAACTGATTCTTTTGTTGTATTTGATCGTGATCTTTCATAAACCATTACGCCAACTAGGCCAAGTGCAAATAAAACTACAGTAATTATTGGAATTGAATCAAAAATTCCGGCCATTGCTAAACTTTATGATTGACGGTTAAATATCTTCAGTATAATCAGATAATCCTGCGGCATGTATTTTATAAGAAAAATGAGTTTGATGAAGAAGCCATCTTATTTCTCCATGAAATTTTGAGGAAATTTTTGTAAGTTTAATTTTGATGTGTGTAAATGGATCAATTGCAGTTCTCATATTTTCCATTTCTGTACCTTCTATGTTTCTAATCATATTGGTAATAACAATAGGAATTTTTTTATTAATAGCAATTAATGATAGGTTATGAACATATTTGATGAATAAAGAATTTTTTTCAAATGTTGTATCTTCTTTTGGATATTCATAGGAAAATAAATCAGTAATGTTATCAATTACAATTAGAGAAAAGTTTGAGACATTCATAATATCAATTAATTTAATTTGTTCAGAAGTATTAGTAATTCGTGAAACCGTTATTTTTTCAAGAATGTCAGATGTTAAATTTTGTTGTTTTTGAATTTCAAGAATTCGTTCAGGTCTAAAACTACCTGTTGTATCTTGATATAGAACATTCCCTCCATTTTTTATTGCATTTATGCAGATTTGAAATAATAGTTGAGTTTTACCAGTTCCACTTCCACCATAAATGTCGGTAATTACACCATTAGGTATTCCACCAGATAAAAATTCGTCTAATTGTTGTAATCCTGTAGAGATCATTTGGGTAATTATCTAAAAACGATGAAAAAATTTAAGGAATTTCATAATTCATAAAAGAGGCAAGGCTTTTATTCTGGAGAACAACGTAAGCAAAACAAGTGAATAATTAGTGTCACAAACTAGTAGTGCAAAAAGACCATTAACAACTCTTCAAAAAAGCACCAAGAAGAAAGTTACTGTAAGACTGAAAAATGAAGTTGAATACAAAGGAAAAATGGATAATGTTGATTCATACATGAATTTAATCATGACTGATGCAGAAGAACTCCACGATGGTAAAATAATTGCAAATTATGGTAGAGTAATTGTGAGAGGCAATAATGTCTTATTTATCAAACTAGAAAACGAACTCTAGTGGTTCTTATGACTAATAATTTTCTGTTTACTTCAGAATCAGTTACTGAAGGTCATCCTGATAAGATATGTGATCAAATTTCAGACGCATTTTTAGATGAACTTCTCAGACAAGATCCAGACTCTAGAGTAGCAGTTGAAACAATGGTAACTACAGATTTTGTGGCAGTTGCAGGAGAAGTAACATCAAAAGCTGATTTTGACAAGAAATCTCAAGAGGAATTAGTTAGAAAAGTAATTAGAGAAATTGGATATGATAACAAAGATTTGATGTTTGATACTGATTCTTGTCAAGTTACACTAAGATTACATTCTCAAAGTCCAGATATTAGTCAAGGAGTAACTGCAACTAAAGAAAAGGAACAAGGAGCAGGAGATCAAGGATTGATGTTTGGT
>JABFSW010000027.1 GCA_013140415.1 Nitrosarchaeum sp. | reverse complement strand
GTACTTGGTCAATGCACCAATCATATTCTTTTACAGATTGTCCATGCCATGCATAAACATGAATTCCTTGTGATGCTAAAAATGCTGCAATATCATCTTGTGTGGTAAGAGGATTTCCACCACAACATGCAACAGTGGCACCTAGTTCCTTTGCTCCCATTAAAAGAACAGATGTTTCCTTTGTTATGTGTAAACAAAATCCTACTGTAACACCTCTGAGAGGTTTGGATTTTTTAAATCGATTAATAGTATTGTCTAAGATTTGCATGTGAGATCTAGCCCATTCATAAGACAGTTTACCGTCTTGAATCAATTTTGCACTAGACTTTACCTTGCTCAATACAATTTGGCTTCAGAAAGAGTATAAAATTCTATCATGCGAATCTAAATAAATGACAAAATTGTCAAATTAGCAAGTATGGCTTGGAAAAAAATAGCAGAAAAAGGAGATATTGCAGCTGGAAAGGGTAAGGCCTTTAAAATTGACAATAAACAAATTGCAATATTTAACCAAGGTGGATATCACGCAATAGATGATCTTTGTGTTCATCAAGACGGATCAATTGCACCCGGAAAACTTGAAGGAGATATCGTAGAATGCCCATTACATTTTTGGCATTATAATATCAAAACAGGTGAATTGAAAGACTATCTTAAAGATGTAAAATTAGCAACATATCATGTTGAAGCAAGAAATGATGGAATTTACGTAGACATTTAAAATTTAAAAAGTTCCTATTTTTGAGATCTGTTAGACACAGATAAGATATTTACAAAAACAGAGTAATGCGTGTTAAAAATGAACAAATTCAGTTGTAATCTTGGCACAACTTTTATTCTTACGGTTTCTGAAAATAATTGATTGAATCAGAAGATTTTAGATGAAATAATCCATCAAGATTATGCTGCCATTACAAACACTATTGAGGATTTTCTAATAGAGCAGATTGAAAAAAACAAGGCAAAAGGATTGATTCTTGGCCTAAGTGGAGGGATTGATTCTGCAGTACTTGCCTATATTTGTAAAAGAGTAATCAAAGAAAAAACACTGACAGTAATAATGCCAGATACACAAATCACACCAAGTATAGAAACAGAAGATGCAATGAAGATGATAGCACTTACGGGATTAGAATACAAACTAATTGATATCAAACCAATTGTAAATGAATATTCAAATTATCTGGAACCAAATGATTGGGCCAAGGGAAATCTTAGAGCACGTGTAAGAGCAAATATTTTGTATTATTACGCAAATGCAAAAAACTACTTGGTGTTAGGCTCAAGTGACAAAAGTGAGTACTTGATGGGGTATTTTACAAAATACGGAGACGGTGCATCAGATGTAGCCCCAATAATTTCATTATACAAATTACAAGTAAGAGAGATGGCAAAATTTTTAGGTGTACCACAAAATGTCATTGAAAAAAAGAGTAGCCCACACCTATGGAAGGAACACGAAGCTGAAAAGGAATTAGGTGTATCATATGAGGACATAGATTCCATACTTTATTGTATTTTTGACAAAAAACTATCAGTTGAAAAAACTACAGAAACATTACAAATTGAAAAGCAAGTTGTGGAAAAAATATACCAATTACATCTCAATAGCACACATAAAAGAGAAACACAACAAAAACCATTTGATGATATATGAGACTACAAGATACACTTAGCAATTCAGAACAAATGCTAGACGTTTCAAAAAAGATAAGAGTTTACCTGTGTGGGGTTACAGTTTACGACGAATCACATATAGGACACGCAAGGACGATAATTGTTTTTGATGTTCTAAGAAAATACTTGGAGAGCAAGGGAACCACAGTAGACTTTGTTCAAAATTTTACAGATGTTGATGATAAAATAATAAATCGTGCAGAATTAGAAAATACAACCGCAGAACAAATTAGTTCAAGATACATTCAAAACTATTTCAATGATTTTGATGGACTAAACGTAAAGCGTGCAACAAATTATCCCAAAGCAACTGAGCACATAGAGGATATTGAAAATTTCATCAAGAAACTAATTGAAAAAGACATGGCGTATGTGTCAAAGAATGGAGTATATTTCTCAGTATCAAAGTTTCCCCAATATGGTAAATTATCAAAAAAGAAGATAGACGAACTACAAGCAGGTGCAAGAATTGAGATAGATGAGGCAAAAAAAGATCCCCTAGATTTTGCATTGTGGAAATTTTCAGATGTCAAGCCATTCTGGGACAGTCCATGGGGCAAAGGCAGACCAGGATGGCACATAGAATGCTCTGCAATGAGTATACGATACCTTGGAGAAAATTTTGACATACATGGAGGGGGCAGAGATTTGATATTTCCTCATCATGAAAATGAAATTGCACAATCCGAATCCTTTACTGAAAAACAATTTGCAAAAATTTGGATGCATGTAGGAATGGTTACAATTAATGGTGAAAAAATGTCAAAATCACTTGGAAACATCAAATCAATAAAACATGTTTTAGATAATTGGGGATCAAATGTAATCAGATTATTTTGTTTGTCAGGACATTATTCAAAACCAATAGACTATTCTGAAGAATTGCTAAAAGAGAATCTCACAAAATGGCGCCAAGCTGAGATATGTTATTATGAATTGATTCATGCAAATGATGAAAATCATGACAGTAAAATCAAATTATTAATTGAAGAAACAGGTAAAGAATTTGATAATGCGTTAGAATCTGACTTTAATACACATCTTGCACTTTTGGCATTTTTTAAACTTGTAAAAGCAGTAAATCATTTAGCCGCCGAAGAAAAATTAGGTTCAAATGATGCCAAAATCATCATTTCAGAATTTGAAAGAATGCTTGAAGTTTTAGGATTGATCATTCCAAAAATAACTCTAGAGCAAAAACGAGAAATTGATAATTTGATCACAAATAGAGAACAGTTAAGAAAAGAAAAGAAATTTCAAGAAGCAGACAAAATCAGAGACAAACTCAATGAAATGAACATTGAGTTAATTGATCATAAAGGAAAAACAATTTGGATGCGAAAAGAAAAGATCAAGGCAGATACTCAGTAAGACAGTGCAATGCCAGTACAAATAGAGGAAGAAACAGAAGGAATCATGTCGTTATTTTGTGAAAAATGTAATAGTAGAAGACTTCCAAAATGGATAAAGGAAGAAAACAAGACACACTGGCTTTGTGAAACTTGTGACAATTATGTAGATGGGGAAAACAACATCATAATAAAAGAAGTTTAAACACTAACAAAAAACAAATTATTTCTTTGATGCACTGACCAAAGACACTACATCCCTATCCCTTAGTTGATAGTCCACAGGCAATCTCAAATGATATCTCAAATCTTTTCCATAAAGCAATCCTTTGGTAAGATCAGTGTGTATCTCCTTTGCAAGATCAGCAATTGTTGCTCCAGCCTTAAGCAAGAGCAAATCAGGCAATACACGTCCTTTTTTATCTGCAAGGTGTTTCTCATCAGCTACAGGATAAACAGAGTTCATCTTTAGAAGTTTGAAGATTGCCACATTTATTGCAAATTGCACACCAGTTCTCATATATTCACCCATTATTCCTTGTTTTATAAAATCCAATGCACGTGTTTGTTTTTCATTAAGCTCTCCAGATTTGATTATTTCAAATTGTTCTGAACCAGGAGAATATTTGATCAATCCCTTTTGTTCTGCTCTTCTTAGACTAAATTCACTATCACCACTAACAGGAATTACTATAGAATCGTTGTAACGTTCTCGCAGTCTAGCAAAATTTTTGTCCGCACCTTCAACATCTATTTTATTTGCAACAATCAAGGTAGGTTTTGAAATTTTTCTAATATGTGCAGCAAGTTTTTTGCTATCAACCATATCAAAATCATCAAACTCTTTCTCTTCTAATCCAAGTGCAATCAGTGCGTCTTTCACATGTATTTTATTGACACCTATGCCACGATACAAATCAGTTATAGCATCAATAATTCCAGAGCCAGTTCGGATTAACTTTGAAACTTTATCTCTGTTTCCTTCCAAAATTTTATGATACCACATGATTAATTCCTCTTCTATATCTGCAAAATCAGATATAGGATCACCGCTTCCAACCTCACTGATTTTTCCAGAAGAATCTATACCACCAGAGGCATCAACTACATGAAGTAATGCATCAGATTGTGCGGCAATGGAAAGAAATTGATTTCCCAAGCCCTTTCCTTTCCAGGCATCTTTGATAAGACCAGGTAAATCAATTAGTTCAACTGGTATGTATCTCCAGCCCTCAACACATTTTGAATTATTAGGATTGTCTTGTATTTTGAATTCTGGATGTACACATAATGTAATTGCGTGTGCTGTTCCAGAAACAGGTTTTTTTGTTGTAAATGGATAAGAAGAGATTTCTTCAGAAGATAAAGTGGCAGCATTATAGAAAGTAGTTTTACCAGTATTTGTTTTGCCTATTAGCCCGAGTTTAATTGGCATGGTTTGATTGCAATCTAAGAATATTTATGTTAAGTCCTAGTACAATCTAAATGATTTTACTTGTTCCATCTTGGATTCTTGCATTTTGCACAGCACACTGGATCTGGATTTTGAGGCAACCATATATGGCCACAGATATTGCACTTGCAAGCTTCAACCTTTACTTTTGCCATGCATGTATTAAGTAGTCTAATCTTATATACTTTTAGTAATACTTTTGGTAAATACTTATAATCTAGGTTCACGTATTACTTTTGTGGGCTGGTAGCACAGTCTGGTAGTGCAATCGCCTGAAACACGAGAGGTCTCGGGATCGAAGCCCGACCAGTCCAC
>JABFSW010000147.1 GCA_013140415.1 Nitrosarchaeum sp. | reverse complement strand
CAACTCTTCCATCTTCTTCTGCATTAATGATTTCTTCAGATGATTCAAGAATTTTTGCATTTTGACCTTTTTTCCATGTAACTTCAATGACAGAATTTAGTGCGCTGTATTCTAATTCTTGAGATGGGGTACTAGAAAAAATTTCTTTTTGATGTCCATATATTCCATCTCCTTTAACTCCATTCTTAAAAATAAATATTTTTTGCAAAGTATCCTCTGGTGTTTTTTCAATTGGAGGAGCAGTCTCAACTTTCCAACTTTGTTTTTTAGTAATCATTTCAGCATATTCTTGCTGACTAGAATCTGTTATAATGTAAAAAATTGAATTGCCATTATAGAATCCTTCATGCATTGGAATAATTGCAGCAACATTTGTTCGTGATAATAGTAATGATGGTTCTTTTTGTACTTCAATTTTTTGTGTAATTATTTCGGTTAGTTGTCCTCTAATCCAACCATCAACACTGACGGTGGATGTAAACTCTTTTGAATTAAGAGAGTGTAATGCTAGAGCAGCTCCTGTAAATTCAAAGGAATCAGATTTGGATTTAAGATCAATTAGAGATATTGCATAAATGGTATTTCCATCAATAGTCCATGTTGGTTGTCCTTTTGCATCATTACTATTTATTTCGTGTAAAACAACAATCTCTACAGGTTCACTTGAAGTAAATGTCATTGAACCATCATAAAGAGTGCCTTCATTTGGTGATAGAATTAGTGCTAATTGGTGATTTTCATGACCCTGTCCTGGATCTTGAGAAGAAATTATTGTTTTCGTAAAATTAATTTTTTTTGTAGAATTTGCATCAACAAAATTGTCAGAAATAAATGAAACCGTAAGAATTCCTGCGGTAAAAATACCTAGAATTAAGATAATAACTAATCGATTCAATGAAAATCTTTGAAATTGTTCCCCTTAAATTATTTTATTTTTAGTTAATTTTATCAAGTTCAAATGCATCATGTAAAGCCTGAACTGCTACATTAGAATCAGAATCTTTGACAACAAATGCAAGATTGAGTTCAGATGAACCTTGAGTAATCATTGCAACATTGATCTTATTTTTTTCTATTGCTCCAAATACTTTAGATGCAACACCAACTGTACCACGCATACCTAAGCCAATAAGCGCAATAATTGCAACATCTGTAGTTACTTCAAGTTTTTTGATTATTTTTCCTAAAAGCTCCATTTCTAATGCGTTAACTGCTTTGTCTAGATCGGTGTTTTTGACTACAATAGTAATACTAGACTCAGATGGATTTTGAGATATCATCATTACATTTATGCCAGATTTAGCAAGAGTTGCAAAGATTTTTGCAGCAGTCCCAGGTGTACCAACCATACTACCTCCACGTATATCGATTAGTCCATTGTGACGAATACTGCTCACACATTTTACAGTGTTTTTAGTAGATACTGAGGGGGAATCAGTTACTAAGGTCCCTTCATTTTTTACATTAAAGGAATTTCTTATCTTCATTGGGATTTTTTTTGTTAATAATGGCTCAAATGTTCGTGGATGAATTTGTTTAGCTCCAAATAACGCCATTTCAATTGCTTCGATATAAGAAACCTCTTTGAGTAATTTGGCATTTTTAACAATTTTTGGATCTGCAGTCATTAATCCATCTACATCACTCATTAACCAAATTTCATCAGCCTTTATGCAAGAACTGATAATTGTTGCTGTATAATCTGAACCTCCTCGACCAAATGTAGTTACATGCCCATGTTGATCTGCTCCTGTAAATCCACCTATTACTGGAATTGTTTTCTTAGAAAATTGTAAATCAATAGTTTTAGAAACTCTTAGTCTTGTAGTATCCATTAATGGTTTAGATTCTCCAAAATTTGAATCAGTAACAATTCCAACTTCTTTACCAGTTAGGGATATTGATTTTTTACCTACATCATTAATTGCAAAAGAAAGTAATTTTATTGAAAGACGTTCACCAAATGAAATCAAATAGTCCATTGATCTAGGTGTCACTTCTCCCAATAGAACCATACCTTCAATTAATGCAAAAAGTTCTCGAAAATCTGTATCTAAGTTTTCTAATAATTTTTTTCTAGTTGTTGATTTTTTGATTGTTTGTTTTGCAAGTTGTTTATGTCTATTGATAATTTTTGATGCAAGTTGTTCAGCCTTGTTTTTGTTTTCTTTTTTTATAGATTGGGATATTTCTATTAGATCATCAGTGGTACCACTAATTGCAGAACAAACTATTACTATTTCGTTATGTTTGGATAATAAATTAACGTAGTTTGCAACGGCTTGAATATCTGTAGCGGATGAAATTGATGTTCCGCCATATTTTAGAACTAGTCTCAATTCAAAGTACCTGAATCAGTTAATCTTTAAATGCTTTAACTTTCTACTCGTGGAGCCAAATAAAAGTGGATTCTGCCTATGTTTGCCACTTTGAATTCAATTCTTAGAGGTTTTGCACTGGAAAATTCGCATGTAATTTGACCTGCGGTTGTACCTACTGCTTTAACTACAGGATTAAGATATTCGAGACTATACGTACCAATACTATCTTCTTTTGAAGAGATTTCACCTATTTCATCCGTATCTTTTTCAAGATCAATTACAACTTCACCAGAATCGCCTTTTCCAGAAAAATCTGCTTTAGAATCAGATGTATGAATAGTCAGATAATCAGATACAACTTGTACATCTCCCAAAATTTTGTCAAATCTAGAAGATGATAAAGTGATTTTAGAATCATATGGAATTTTTGGTAACGGTGTATCAGTAGCAGAGCTTTCGATTAAACGCATTTTATATTTTTTATTTTTACCAATTGTTACAAGTAACATGTTTTGTTCAGAAATACTGATTTCTATACTATCTTTTTTATCAGCTCTTTTGATAAGTTTAGAAAATTCATCTATTCTAACTCCAAATTTTATATCACTATCACATTCATATTTTTCAAATGCAGAGTTAGGCCAAGATATATCAATTAAAGCTACATGAGAAGGATCCATTCCTCTAAAAGTAATTCCTTCTGCTGTTGCAACAAAAGTAGCTTCCTCTACAAGTGTAGATATAGCTGAGATGATAGCTTTTAGATCATCTGAACCACTTGTTTTTGCTTCGAAATTCAAACTAATTCTTTTGAGTTTTATGTTCCAGTTAAACGTTATGCGTAATTACGCCAAGTGTATCTACATTTTGAACATCTATAGAATTGAGTTGTAGGTTCATCTGCACTTCTGGTTTGTAGCATCCACCAAACTGCTTCATCATTACCACATTTTTCACATTCAATTTTGATTGTAGGTAATGCCTGCACTGTTTCGTTTTCAGCTAATACATTGAATTGTGATTCATGTTCTTGAATTGTTTTCTTTGTTTGATTTGTTTCTTTTTTCTCAACATAATTACATTTTGGGCATTGAAGACCAGAATCACCTTTTTTTAATTTGACCTCACAATTGGGGCAAAATTTCATCTAATTTACCTTAATTTTAGAATTGAATAATTGTTTAAAATCATTAGCCATTTTTATTGCTGAATCTGTTGCTTTTTTGATTTCTTGCATTGGTTTAGTGTTTGAACTTATTCTCATCCAGCACTCATTAGTAAGAGGATGTTTTACTATAACACCTGCAAAGTCGATATTTGATTCCTTTAGAAGCTCATGTTGAATTATGTATAAAATTCCTATATCAGTTTCCGTGATAGAAAGGCTAATTTCCTTAGGTTCTGAACTGATAACTTGAGCGTTCATGTATTCGGAAAAAGCACTTATTGTGGATATAAATCATTATGAGCGATTGGAATGGTAGAAAGTAAGATTTCAGATATTGGAATGGTAAAAAACAAGGACGAATATGCATTAAATGATACTATAGAAGTTAATGTCAGTTTTAAAGTGGAAGGAGGACTACGAGATGCGTTCAATGAGGCAAATTGGACTAAGGCATATAACAATAATGATGTATCATTTAAAATGAAATATGGTATAAAATTGATTTCTGGTGGAATTAGGAAAAAAGAGATTGGTAAAACTATTGATACCTATAGAAAGGCAGCAATTTTCTGGACAAGAAATCCCAAATTAGTTAATCCTCATAAAGATAGAAGGATTTGGGTTCAAGTAGCCAAAAACTTTGAGCCATTTATTCGATTATCTGAAGATGAAGTAAGACAGGAATTATTTGATTTTAATGAAAAAATTGTCTTCAAGGCATCAGATTTAGGAAAAGGTAAACATAAGATTGGTGCTGATATCTTTGCTTCTTGGCAGAAACATGACTATACAGAACCAGGAAATGTTAAAAACAACTCTAAGGAAATTGAGATCACGATCAATTAGGGATATAAGGAACTTTTTAAATTAATCAATATGGCAAAATATGATGGTCTGTTAGGACAACCAATACTTGAAGTTGAAGAACCAGATAAGGAAGGAGGAATTACATTTATCTTTAAAGATAACAGATTTTTGTTCATTAAAGCAGTTGATGGAAAAATAGATGCTATATCAATTCCAGAATAAGTGAAAATATATGGACAAATTCGAACAAATTAAAATGATAGAACTAGTAAAGGTTGACGATCCTGATTCTGATGGTGGAATAACTCTAGTATTTCAAGAAAATAAAATACTAAAGATTAAGATTGTAGATGGAAAACTAGTATCACAGTTTGTGTAAGTTATTGACTTACATGTTTTTCATAGAAAGTAATAGCTAATTCTTGTACCTCAGATTGAATTGAACCTGGTCTTGCTTTTCTAATTTTTTTAATTGCATCTTTTGCAGAATATTTTTGATATTTTACTAAGTAGCAAGCCAGTATAGTTCCTGCTCTTCCCATTCCAGCTGCACAATGAACCATTACCGCTTGAT
>JABFSW010000106.1 GCA_013140415.1 Nitrosarchaeum sp. | reverse complement strand
GGTAAAAGATCTGGCAACTGCCACCTTGGAAGAAAAAGACCTTTCAAAAATACTTGATATTATAAATAAACACTATCATCTAAAACTGGAAACTACAACTACTGCATAAACAATATCTTACCGTATTTTTACACCTACTATAATTGCAAATCATTCCAATACACATAGAAAAAGAAATAGAGCCCGATGATAATATCGCTGAACTAATAATTACTTCCGAAGGAATTCATAATGGCGATATTTTAGTTATTGCTCAAAAAATTATCTCAAAACAAGAAGGTCGTATAGTTGAACTATCTTCTGTGATTCCTTCTTTATTGGCAGAAGGTATTAGCTCTGAATATGAAAAAAATCCTCGTATTATAGAATTAATTCTAAGTGAATCAAAACAAATCATACGAATGGAACATGGAATGCTAATTGTTGAAACAAAAAATGGATTTATTTGTGCGAATGCTGGTGTAGATGAAAGCAACGTTAAAAATGGATTTGCAACATTACTTCCTCTAAACTCTGATACATCTGCAGAGAATATTCGTAAGGAAATACTGAAAAAAATAAACAAATCTGTATCTGTTATTATTGCTGATACATTTGGACGCCCATTTAGAATGGGGCAAACTAATTGTGCTATTGGAATTTCTGGTATGAATCCTATACTTGATTATGCTGGTACCAAAGATTCTTTTGAAAAAACATTACGTATTACTGCAATTGCAATTGCTGATGAGCTTTGCTCCGCAGCAGAACTAGTAATGAAAAAAGCAACAAACTGTCCTGTTGCAGTTATCCGTGGCTATGATTTTAAAAATGAAAACTCTTCTATCCGTGATCTTATCCGTCCCCAAAATGAAGATCTGTTTAGATAACTAGTACTTTGTTTGCAATAGGATTATAATCCAAAGAAGAAAATTTTACTTGAAATTGATTATCAAAACTGAATTACACTGTCATAATTTATTCTCAAATTTTCATGTAGGTGATAAAGAAGCACCTTATGATTGCAATGTCTCTATAAGAGATCAAATGGAGCGCTCTTATAATTTGGGATTAGATGCAATCTTTGTTACTAATCATAATACTTTGGATGGATATCATCAGTTATTGCAATACAAAAAAGATCACTTAAAATTTCAAAATATTGAAGTTTATCCGGCAGAGGAAATTACCACTGATACAGGTGCGCATGTTTTGGTCTATGGAATTCATAATGAAATTCAACCTGGAATTACTTTAGAAGAAATAATAGATGAAGTTAGAAAACAAGGTGGAGTTTCATCAGCACCACATCCATTTAGTTTGCTAGATGCACTTCGTGATAGCGCCAAAAAATGTGATATGGTTGAGGTATTCAATAGCAATAATGTGGATATTCTTTCAAATGCTAGAGCAACTCAATTTGCATTAGATAATAAAATGACTCAGGTAGCTGGTAGTGATTCTCACGTTCTCTCAACACTGGGGCGTTGTGTTAACATGATAGAATCTGAAAATAATCTTGATGATATATTGCAATCAATGAAACATGGAAAAATTGAAATTTCACAAACAGGATATACATTACAAAATGAAACCCTTGATCATCTGAAATATAAAATTCATAATTCAAAAGATTATCTCATTGACTATATCTCAGAGCATTATCCTAACGCAAAATGGCTTTTGACTTTTTTACTAAGAGTTTATGATGTAAATCAAGACAGTCGTATATGGTCATTATTTTACAAAATAGCAATTTTTTTGATGAAGAGAATTTCCCAAAAAATTAATTTCCAAAACCATGATCCTGGATTTATGAAAGATCGAAATCTTGGTACTATGTTTAAAATGGCATTATAGTCAAACATAGGACAAGCTAAAATAGATTTCAATATATCTAGAGACAGATTGTATTTTACGACTTTTGAATAGGTGATTCTAATCTTTTGTAACTAAAGTCAATTAACATGCATTGTGAATGAATTTGTTCTATAGTGATATTTCCGCATTTGTGACAAAAAAACTCATTTGCTTTATTGCAAACATTGCATTTCTTATTTACTTCTAGTATTCCTCCACATTTTCTACACGAATCATTTCTCATAGTTTTTGTTATCTCTTTTTGATACATTATACTTGGTAAGCTAACTAGCTTACCTGTCATTTGAGCAGTTACCATACTCTATCATCTTCCACAATATAGTATAACCATGAAAACACAAACAGCTCAGAAAATCAGCACCTGGGATACAATGGTTCATGCCCCATTCAAAAAAGTCGTAACCTTTGACCTCATTTGTATGGGACTTGGAATCATGATGGGTATTGGAATCGGTGCTTATTTGGTTGCAGGAGCATAAACTCCTCACCCTCTTTTTTTATGCTAAAATATTCAAAATGCAAAAGAAAATTCAATTTCACTTAAAATTATAGAGTAAAAAATGATCCCAATAATTTTTAACCAATCAAAGAAATCAATAATTCATGACTGACCTTATTGATGATACAGCAAATTATGTGCTGGATCTTGCCAGTCCTCAAAGATTACATATTTTATTCAAGCTATTAAGCACAGATTCCACACCTACTGAAATTGCAAAGGAATTAGAGTCAACAAAACAAGAAGTTCATAGAAATTTTATCCGGCTAGAAGAAAGCGGTCTTATTGAAAAAAAGAATAATGGCAAGTATAGTACTACCACATTTGGTGAAGCTGTATGTACACAGGTTCCAACAATTGTATTTTTCTCCCAAAATAGAAAATATTTTGAAGAACATACTTTTGCAGACATTCCATACAAATTCAAAAGTAGATGTGGACAACTTGCAACCAGTCAACACATCAAAGGTGTTTCTAAAGTATTAGAACATTGGAAAGCAATCTACAAAAATTCTGATGAGTACATCTATGAGATATTATCCGAAGTACCACTTGACTTGATAGAGCCACTAGTCAAACAAATTAAAAAAGGAACAAAATTCCAGTATATTTTTTCTGAATCGACTGTAGTTCCTAAAGGAAGAAAAGCATTATTGAAAAAATTAGGATTTGATAATCTCATTGAAAAAGAATTGATAGAAAGAAAGATGGCAAAAAATGTGCAGACCATGATAGTTCTTAATGAGAAAGAGGCATGTGTTTCGTTTCCCAAAAATGGCGGGGAATCTGATCTCACTGAGATGTTTTACAGTAATGACTCAATGTTTCATGAATGGTGTTTAGACTATTTCAGATTTTGTTGGTATGGTTCAGATGTATTTGAGGAAAGTAAACTCAAAGAATAGCTTTAAAATCAAAAACAGTCTAAAAAGTTAATCTGAGCTAATTTTGTTAATATGGAGTTTTTACTTTTAAAATAGATTTTAATATGACAAAACGAGCATCAGGAATTAGATATCAATATGTCTGAATCAAATGAGAAAAAATTAGATGCAACTGGATTGTTTTGTCCAGAGCCTGTATTTAGGACCAAAATTGAGATTGAAAAAATGCAAGTAGGACAAATACTAACTGTCTTTGCTGATGATCCTGCAGCTGAGGATGATATCTCAAGATGGGTGACAAGAAATGGTCATGTGCTATTGGATATGAAAAAAGATGGTAACACAATCACTTTTCAAATTAAAAAGGTGAAATAAAACAAAATTATGACATCTGTTACTAGTTCTGATATTTTAAACCGAGTTGGCAATACACCACTTGTAAAATTAGATTCTCTTTCAAATCAAAAAGTTACATATTTTGCAAAACTTGAAGGTCACAATCCATTTGGTTCTGTAAAAGATAGAGCTGCATACTGGATGATTAAAGATGGTGAAAAAAAAGGTAAACTTACAAAAGGAAAAAGTATCATTATTGAACCAACATCTGGTAACACTGGTATTGCATTAACTGGCATTGCAAATTTACTTGGTTACAAAGTTGAGATTGTGATTCCTGAAAAAGCCAGTAACGAAACCAAAGATATTATTCGAAATCTAGGGGCTAAAGTTTTTGAAACCAGCGATGATCTCTGCCCAAAGGTTGGAGCTGGGACTGATCAAAGTATAGCACTGGCAACCTCAATAGCAGCATCAAGACCTGACACGTATTATTCTCCAAATCAATATGCAAACGAGGCAAATTTTATGGGTCATTATGTTGGAACAGGTCCTGAAATTTGGAAACAAACTGATGGTAAAGTCACTCATTTCTTTACAGGCGTTGGAACTGGAGGTACAATTACTGGAATTGGTGCCTTTCTTAAAGAAAAAAATCCAGATGTTAAAATCATTGGATGCCAACCTCAGCAAAATCACCTAATTCAAGGATGGCGAAATTTTGAAGAATCTGCAAAACCTGATTTATTTTTAAAACGAGAAAATGTAGTTGATGATTGGGTGTCTGTTAGTAATGATGAGGCATTTTCTGTTGTAAAAGAAGTCCTAAGAAAAGACAAATTATTAGTCAGTCCTTCTTCAGCAGCTGTTTATGCATGCATGAAAAAATATTCTATTACCAGTGATGCATGCGTAGTTGGAATCTTTGCTGATGATGGAAGAAAATTCAAGAGCGTTTATGCCAAACAAAATATTATGACTGAAAAAGAATTTGAAGATGCTCTCAAAGAAGCAAAATATATGTCAGAATTGGCATATTGATTTTCAAATCTCTGACTTTTTAGCACTATCCTCTAAAATATTTTTTAGATGTGTTTCATAAAACTCTCGAAACAATTTATTCATATCCATTTCGTGATGTAGGCACACATTGCTTGATTCTAATAATTTTTTTCTGAGTTCTTTACTCCATTTACTTTGTTGTTTATCTTTTGATTTGATAATTGATGGATTTTGTTTTACTTCTTCCATGTTTGTTACTAGTTTTAATCCAAGCTGGTGTAGTTTGCTTATACTGAGTAAAAATAGTCCTGATTGTTCCTTGTCTTCTAAATTCATCAATGCATGTGCTTGAGTATAGTAT
>JABFSW010000159.1 GCA_013140415.1 Nitrosarchaeum sp. | reverse complement strand
GAATTATAGAGGAAACAAGAAAGCATGATCCACGTTCAGAAACAGTAAAATTTTGTAATTCCACTCATAGAAAAGCATTTGGTAAAGTAAAATCTGATCAAGAAAAACTAGGAAAAATATTTGCATCTAGATGAATATTTTTTTAATCTATAACTCTACTTCTAAATTTTTTCTTGGTTTAGTACTGAGATAAAATGCATGAGCACTGATAATTAATGCTGCAAGCCAAACTTTTGTTGCAAAAACTAAATTCCATGGTCTATCTGGATCAGGATATGCAATTGATAACATATCAATATTAGGAACATTACCTTCAATCATACCTACAGTGATCTTTGCATTTAAGACTGTAAAATTGTATAATACTTCATACAATGTAATAATTGTAAATCCTAACAACATTAGTTGAAGCAATGCCATTCTCAAACCAACAATTTTATTTCCTGCAGTTCTTTTCCATCCTATTCTTGAAACACAGTACCATCCAATAATTGTAGAAAAAAATATCCACGTTGAAACTCGTGAAAAATTTTCAAATGGTATGAAAGTATTTTGTATTGCTTCTCCCATCACATATGTTCCATTTTCCATCCATTCTATCATAGTAATGTAAACTCCAAAAACAAGACTTGAAACCATAATGAATCCACAAACATAGAAAATGTATAGGTAAACTTTGTAACCAGCATCTGACTTTTCAAGATGGCGTTGATTCATTATGCAAATTTCCTAATTTTGAAATATAAAAATTCATGCCTATTTCATGAGATTTATAGACTAGTTTTAAAGAGAATATTTGTTGAAAATTGCAATCAATGTTCCATTTGTAGGTAAAGACGAAATATCTGCAGTGACTAATATACTCAAAAATGGTGCACTTACATCAGCAGCTAATCACGGAGGAGAATATGTACAAGCATTTGAAAAATCAGCATCACTATTTATAAAATCAAAATATGTTGTTGCTGTAAATTCTGGTACAGCAGCTTTACAAGCTGCACTTTATGCTTTGGATATCAAAAAAGGAGACGAAGTACTCGTTCCGTCATTTACATTTGTTGCAACAGCTAATTCTGTAGTATCTACTGGGGCTAAACCTGTCTTTGTTGATATACTGAAAGAAAATTATACTATGGATCCTGATGATCTACAAAAAAAGATTACAAAAAAGACTAAAGCAATCATGCCTGTTCATCTTTATGGAAATGTATCTTTTATTGATAGAATCTCAGAAATTGCTAAAAAACATAATTTACCAATAATAGAAGATTCTGCACAATCATTAGGTTCTACCTACAAAGGAAAACATGCTGGAACTTTTTTTGATTTAGGTTGTTGGAGTATGTATCCTGCAAAAGTAATGACTGCTGGAGAAGGAGGATTTATTGCAACAAATAATAAAAAACTACGAGATAAATTGTTAATGATTAGAAATCATGGAATGGTTCATGGATACGATACTAGAATATTTGGATTAAATCTAAGATTACCAGAAATTAGCGCTGCAATTGCAACAATACAAATGAAAAAACTTCCTGGTTTTCTTAAGACAAGGCAAAAGAATGCAAATTTTTTATCAAAATTAATTTCTGATTTGGATATCATACTTCCACATCAACGCAATTATGAAAATGTAAATTGGTATCTTTACACAATAGCTACATCAAAAAGAGATAAAATTTTGAAAAAACTTAATGCTAAAGGAATTGGTGCAGCTTCTTACTATCCAACTCCAGTTCATAAAACATCATTTTACCAACAAAAAATCAAACTTCCGGTAACCGAATGGGCATCATCTCATGTTTTATCTCTTCCAATACATCCTAAAGTTACTACTAAAAATATTGAATTTATCGCAAAAACCCTTCGTGATATACTAAATGAATAGTATTGGAAATGTAATTGGAGAATTATGCAAGGTCATATTACCAATTCATGAAGAATCATACCTAGGAAATACTGATTCTTCTATAGCGATTTGTACGCTTTCAAGTATGGACTTGCTTAAAAAAATTTCAAATTCTGAACTTTTGAATTATATTTCAATTGTTGGCAGATTACTTTCTGAAAATAAAGGGATTGATTCCATAATTAAATATGTTAACCAAAATAAAAAAATTAAAACCATTATAATATGTGGCAAAGAAGTTTCGGGTCATAAAGCTGGTCATTCTTTATTTGAATTACATAAAAATGGAATTGATAATTATGGAAGAATAATTAATTCAACTAGTCCTGATCCCTTTCTCACTGTAACTAAATCAGAAATAAACTATTTTCAAAATGAAATTAATCTTGTAAATATAATAAATGAAACAAATTTTAATACAATCAAAAAATTTGTAATCTAGTATCCTATTCTTTGTCTTTCTCTATTGATCTCATTTTTCTTCTTATATTCTTCAAGAATATCATCTGGAGTCAGCTTTAGCTCTAATGATGCCTGAATCACGAAATGCCATATGTCAATTAATTCTTCTCTTGCTTCAAATACATTAAATGGGATTGGAGTTTTCCACCACTTCCAATTTGTAGTTCTTTGCAGTTCTACTGCTTCATGCATAATTGCAGTACATAACGCAGAAATTCGTCCTTCAGAATCTTTTGGATATCTATCTAGTTTCATCATTTCTGATAGACCTTTCTGTAGTTTGAATATAGTTTCTAAACGATCTTCTATTTTTTCAGACATATCTTATGAGTATTCAATTCATCTGCAGAAATAATCAAACTTAAATCTTTTTAGAAACGGATCATTTTCTCATATAGTTTAACTCGTTTTGTAATGTCTGTTTTTTTAATTTGGAGTAATCCATCTAATCCATATTTCTCAACAGCAAAAGAACCTAAAACATTTCCATAGACTACAGCTTTTTTAATATCTGATAGATTGACTGAATTTTTACTAGCTAAATATCCTATCATGGCACCTGCAAAGGAATCTCCTGCACCAGTAGGATCCACTACATCTTCCAATGAAAATCCTACAGATGGAAATATCACATCATCAAAAAACATCATTGATCCATGCTCACCTTTTTTAATAATTACATATTTTGCACCCCACTCCATCATCTTTTTTGCACATTTGATCAAATTGAATTCTTTTGTTAGTAATTTAGCTTCTTCATCGTTTATTACAACCGCATCTACAGCTTTAATCATCTTAATTACTGATTCTCGTTTTGTAGATATCCAAAATTCAATAGTATCGCACATTGAAAATTTTACTTTATCGAATTCTTTGATAAGAGTAGAATTTTGATCAGGATCATTATTTGCTAAATACACAAATTGTGATTTTCTATATTCTTCAGGAACTGTTGGCTTGAAATCTGCAAGTACATTAAGCTCAGTTTTCAAAGTTTCTCTGGAACTAAGTGTTTTATCATAACTTCCATCATAACGAAAAGTTTTCCCCTCCTTTACTGTCAATCCTTGTAAATCAAGATATTTTGATAAAATTTTATAATATTCATTAGGAAAATCTTTTCCTACCACTGCTATTAATCCAGTATTTACAAAGTTACTTGCTGATATAGCTGCAAACGTTGCAGCTCCACCTAGAACATCTTTTAATGTTTTTTTTGGAGTTCTAATAGTATCTAATGCAGTTGAACCAAAAACAGTTAACATTCTTTAAAAAACTAATTTGGATGTATAAATTCTCTTGCCTGTTCTTCTGTTGGATAAAATACAAAAGGTACATCAATAGATGTAAAAATTACATTATACTTTGTAACTCCACTTATCTTTACTGTTGAGACTTGCGAATCTACATTGGAGTCTCTTAGAAAAGTACCACTCACTGAAGTGCTTCCTAATGCTGGAAGTACAAATGATTCTAGATCTCCTTTTCCAATCATTTCCTCATTTGCTATTACAAAAAACTCTGTTTTACCTGCTGTCAAAACCAACAATGAGGGATTGCTAAATTCTAGCTCAACATTATACGTTGAGCCCTTTTCGTTCTTCTCAAGGAGATGACTCTGTGTAATTGTCACGCCTATTTGTGAGGCTGATGCATATTGAGAATATCCAAAAAGACTCATTCCTATAACAAATATTATGATTATTCCCTTAGCCGAGGATCTCATGTTATGATATCTCAAAATTGCTTTTTAACTCAATAGGAAAAAAATCCAATTTATGTGTGTAAAAGTTTTGATCTAATCTTAAAGCTCATTAGAGCTAGCAGAATAAATCAAAACCTTTCAATTTATGAGTATGGCTAGAATAAAACTCAAGCTTGGCGAGAATGAAATTGAGGTTGACTCTAGAGATTTCTACGTTGATAATCAAACTTTAGGTGAAATTATTGCAAATATTTCAAATCACATACACACAAATCAAGCAAAAATTATCTATGAAATTAAAAATGGAGATATTACAAAATCAAAAGAATCATTACAATCTAACCAATACGGTCTAGAGTATTTGGATGATGCAGAAGCATATGAACCAGAATTTAATGAGCCCAAACCAATTGGTTCTCATGAAATTAAAACAAAATTGAGAATATTGGAAACCAGTAAATTCTTTGATTCCCCAAGAACAGTAACAGAAACTGTTCAACAATTAAGAGAATATGGTTGGGGTGCTAGTCCTTTAGATGTATCAAAAGCTTTAGCAAAAATGGCATCTAACAGAGAAATTTTAAAAAATTCAAAAGAAAATAGAGCACATTATTTTGTACAAAATACTTTAGTATCTAACTAGTTTTTTTATTGGCATTTTTCACAATTATCAAAAATTTCTCCTTCTAAATGATCAAAATGTGTGTTACACTTATTGCATGTATGATGCATATCAAAATATCCATCTTTCTCAATTTGTCCGACTCTATTTGATTCAAGATCTGTACTTTTACATTTGATGCAGTGACATCCACATTCGATTTTCATAATTTAATCTCCAATAAGCTATGTATAGTTGTTTTACATATAC
>JABFSW010000158.1 GCA_013140415.1 Nitrosarchaeum sp. | reverse complement strand
CATAAGTTTTTCTTTCATGGTTCTGTCTGATTACCATCTTAGAATCCACTTGTTTCCAAAAATTGGTGTCTTGATTGATTCAATTTGCTCAGAACTCATCTGTGCAATTAAAGTTCCGTGAGGAATCAGTACTGCATCATTTTGCTCTAAAATAGATTGATTTTTTTGTTCTAATATTTCTGCAAATGAATCCACCAAAATTAATTTATCAATAAATGAAAATCTACGGTACAGTCTTTCTCTTTTTTTCTCACAAATTAAGATTGTTTTTAGACCTTCATCTTTGGCACCTTTGAGAACTTGTAGGGCACAGTGAGATCCTAAGGTTGCGATTGTCGTCAATGTGATGTATGTACTACTTTACCGTACTTTATGAACTATGTGTGGATGACACGTATTGAAATACCTCATCAATTAATTCTACACTTAATTCTGATTTGATATCTTCTGGAATTACCTTTAGTACAAAATCATACATGTTTGTATTTTTTGGGAGACTACCTCTTTCTTGATATAATGAATATATTGCAATCCCATTTGATATTAATGCAATAATCTTTTCTTTGTTTGTTAGAGCCATTGTTTTTCTAAATATCTTGTACTAATTTAATGTAAATCAAAAAATACGTTGTTTTAGAAATTATGGAATGTATTAACTCAAATTTGCTTTAATATGCAATATTTGTGTTGTTTGCTTATTGAATTTTTAATTCCTCTGGTATAATTTAGAAAAAAGAGAATAGAATCTGATTAAGATTTTTTTAAACCCCATTTAAGGGCATATTCTTCTTTGGTGATTGGAATTCTTGATTTACACTTTACACATCTACGGAATTTAGTGTACTTGGAAAATCTCCAAACATGAGGTTCACTTTTTTTATGACAGTTCACATTTTTGTACCATCTTACTAGTATTTAGGAAAAACAACCATCAAATTTGATTCTAAATAAATTATGAACAAATCTAGACTCATATGGGTAGTAACATCGAATCATTTTCCCCAAAAATTAATTACACCATAGTACAGCAATTTAGTAAATTATGATAAAAACAGAACTTGGAACATTACGTCGATCTCACTATTCTGATCAATTGAGTCCATCAATGGATGGTTTAGAAGTTACTGTGATGGGTTGGGTCTTGACAATAAGGGGGCATGGCAACATTAGTTTTGTTACAATTAGAGATAAGAACGGAGACATTCCAATTGTTGCCAAAAAAGGAGATTGTCCTGATGAACTACGAGAAAAACTATCTACACTAAAAGCACATTCTTCTATTGCAATTATTGGCAAGATTAAATCTTCTGAAAAAGCCCCCACTGGATTTGAGATTATTCCAACTGAGATTCGAGTATTTTCAGACGTTGAAAAAATTCCACCCTTCGAGCCTTTAGCAAAGACTGTCAAAAATATAGATACTAGATTAGAAGTGCGACCAATTGATCTAAGACGTAAAACATTACAGCATATTTTTAATGCAAGAAGTCAGGTGCTCAAATCAATTAGAGATTATTTTTATCAACAATATTTTACAGAAATCAACACTCCAAAAATGATAGCAACTGCAACTGAAGGCGGTGCTGCGTTATTTGCTATATTTTATTACAATAAAGAAGCGTTTTTAGCTCAGAGTCCACAATTGTACAAAGAACAATTGACTATGAGTTTTGAGAAAGTTTTTGAAATTGGACCTATTTTTAGGGCAGAACCATCAAGAACTAACCGTCATTTGGCAGAAGCAATATCTATTGATCTGGAAGAAGCCTTTGTTGATTACAATGATGTGATGGATAGAATCGAAGAGATAATAAAAATATCAATTACTACTGTAAGTGATTATGCAAAAAACAACGTAGATGTAGAGTTTGTTATTCCTCCAATCCCTGAACATATCCCACGATACTCTTATGATGAATTGGTAGAAAAAATGCAAAAAGCAGGTGCCAAAACTGAATGGGGAGATGATCTTTACCCATCAAATCTTAAGAAAATTGGTGTAGAGGGGTTTTACTTTATCAAAGATTGGCCTTTGGGTCCAAAACCATTTTACGTAAAAGATAACAAAACAAATCCAAAAATTTCTGAATCCTTTGATCTGATGTTTGGAGATTTAGAATTGTCTTCTGGCAGTACAAGAATTGAAAAACGACATGAGCTTGAAGAGAGAATGAAAAACAAAGGAATGAAAATTGATGCATTTGAGTATCATTTAGGAGCATTTGATTATGGTGTACCTCCTCACGCTGGATGTGGTATTGGACTAGAGCGCCTTATTATGGCCCTTACAGGCACAGAAAACATTCGAGATGTCACATTTTATCCACGAGATGTTGACAGACTGACACCATAGGTGATTTGAAAATGGTATCTCGAGAAGAAATAGAACATGTTGCAAAATTAATGCGAATTGAAATTGATGATCCTACAATCTATGAACGTGTTGATAAAATGATAGGATATTTTGATATTTTAGATTCAGCAGGTGTAGAATCTGAAGAAATATCTGTCAGGGAAATCCAGATTACTAACTTGAGAGAAGACAAGTATATTCCATTTGATGAAAAACTAATTGAAAAACTCAATTCCTATAAAGGAACCTATGTTAGGGCTCCAAAGATGGTTTAATTGAACATAAAAATTTCAGCTCTGCAGTTTACTAGAGAAATGAAATCTGGAAATATCTCTGCTGAAGATTTCATTGGAAAAACTATGGAACAGATACAAAATGTAGATGATAGTTTACACGCATTTTTATCAATAAATGACAAGGCAATTGATCAAGCAAGAGAAATTGATAAGAAAATAAAATCAGGCGGTAAAATTGGACAATGCTTTGGTATGCCAATTTCAATTAAAGATAACATTTGCATCAAAGACACTAAAACAACATGTGCATCAAAGATGCTTGAAAATTTCATTGCTCCATATGATGCTACTGTAATTACAAAACTAAAACAACAAGATGCTATTTTTGTTGGTAAAGTAAATCTTGATGAATTTGCAATGGGTCTTTCTACTGAATTTAGCGCATATGGTCCAAGTAAAAATCCATGGAATACTGATTATGTTCCAGGTGGTTCTTCTGGAGGCAGTGCAGTATCTGTCAGTGCATTTGAATGTGTTGCCTCACTAGGTTCTGATACTGGTGGCTCTGTTAGAAACCCTGCTAGTTTTTGCTCAACTGTCGGATACAAGCCAACTTATGGACTAATTAGCAGATACGGCCTAATTTCTTATGCAAATAGTATCGAACAGATTGGACCTCTAACTAGAACCGTAGAAGATGCAGCATTTATGCTAAATCTCATTGCAGGAATTGATCCTAATGATAACACTACTGTGGATAACAACAATGAAGATTATCTCAAAGATATCAATTCAGGCATAGAAGGCAAAAAAATAGGTATTATCAAGGAGATGATTGGAGAAGGAATTGACCCATCTGTACTTTCCGCAACAAAAGACGCAATATCAAAATTAGAAGGATTGGGGGCAACATGCGAAGAAGTTTCTCTTGACATGGTAAAATATTCAGTTGCAGCGTACTATATCATCACTGCCACTGAGGCAGGTAGTAATCTTGCAAGATATGATAATTTACGATATGGCTATGATTTTTCTGTAGAAGGATACGAGTTTAATTCCTATATTGAAAAAGCAAGAAAGAAACTTGGTCCTGAAGTTACAAGACGAATGATTCTTGGGGGCTTTGTTCCATCCGCAGGACATGCAGGCAAATATTTTCTCAAAGCACTCAAAGTAAAAAGTAAACTCACTAGACAAATCAATGATGCGTTTAAGAAATTTGATCTATTGATATCGCCAACGGTTCCAATTTTGCCATTTAAGATTGGTGAGAAAATAAATGATCCTGTTGCTTTATTTCTTATTGATATCAATACAGTAACTGCTAATCTTACTGGAAAGCCTGCAATATCAATTCCATATGCAATATCAAATGGCTTACCAATTGGAATTCAGCTTATTGCAAACTCTATGAACGATAAATTATTACTGCAAGCAGCATATGCATTAGAAAAAACTGTAAAATTACCGGAGGTGCCAATTTGACAAAAATCGGATTAGAGATTCACAGTCAACTTACAAAGTTAGAAAGTAAATTATTTTGCTCATGCAAGGCAAATTATCGAGAGTTTGACCCAAATACCAATATTTGTCCTATTTGTATGGGATTACCAGGTAGTCTTCCTAGATTGAATCAAAAAGCTGTTGAAAAAGCAACAATGATTGCAATGGCACTAAATTGTAGTACGCCTGAAAAGATTGCCTTTTTTAGAAAAAATTATTTTTATCCTGATTTACCAAAGAATTTTCAAATTACCCAACTAAACATCTATGGCGATACCAGTGTTGGAGGAACTGGAATTCTCATGGTTGGAGAAAAAAAGATACGCATTACCCGAATTCAATTGGAAGAAGATCCAGGTAGGCTAATCTATGATGGCAGTTCTGAAAAGAACCTAGTAACATTGGTGGATTATAATCGTGCAGGCACACCTTTAGTGGAGATTGTAACTGAGCCTGATTTTGAAAATCCAAGAGAAGTAAGGGAATTCCTAAATATTTTATCGAATTTATTGGAAAATCTTGGTGTATCAGATCCTAGATTAGAGGGAGCAATGAGGGCAGATGCTAACGTATCCATTGAGGGTGGAAACAAAGTTGAAATAAAAAACATTGGCTCATTTCATGATTTAGAAAAAGCGGTTCATTTTGAAATCACACGACAACAAAGCTTACATTCCAGAGACATCCCAATCATTCAAGAAACGCGTCATTGGGATGATAAAAGAAAGATTACTGTCTCTTCAAGATCAAAAGAAGAAGACTTAGATTACAGATATTTTCTAGAAGGTGATATCCCATGGATTAAAATTGGAAATGAAATTAAAGAAAAATTAAAATCTGAAATGCCTGAAAGTATTAATTCTAAAAAACAACGCTATAT
>JABFSW010000091.1 GCA_013140415.1 Nitrosarchaeum sp. | reverse complement strand
AAGAATCAATTTTTGTTACAAATGTTCACTATTCTATTTTATCATAGGGTTCAATAGGGTCTTTTGTTGTTTGATTATCTTTGAGCCATTCCAGAGTCTTTACAAAAGAATCGGCTAGCTCAATAGTAGTAAGAACAGGAATCCCTAATTCAAGGGATTTTCTTCTAATTTGATATTCATCCTCAAGCATTCCAACATATTTTTCAAGGGTTGATGTGCTTGGAATGTTTATGATAAAGTCTATCTTTCGTTCATAAAGCAAATCTGCAATGTTAGGTTTTCTTGTAGGTTCTGAAATTTTGTGAACAACTTCAACATCACCAATCTTTTCTTCAAAAAATTCTGCAGTATGCTCAGTTGCAACAATCTTAAATCCGAGGTTTTTCAATCGTGCGATTGGTTGCAATAACTTTTCTTTATTTTGAGAACCACCTACTGTAACAAGTGCTGTGCCTGTACTTGGAAGAGTGTATCCTGCAGAAGTAAGCCCCTTAGCTAACGCATCGTAAAAGCTTGTGCCAAAGCATGCAACTTCACCAGTAGATTGCATTTCTACTCCCAATCTAATATCGGCCCCTTCTAGTTGCATAAATGAGAATTGAGGTACCTTAATTCCAAAATTATGAATTTTTTGCCATTTGTTTTCAGGTAATTTAGGTAAAGGCTTACCCAAGATTGCCTTTGCTGCTAGTGAGATAAGATTGGTCTTGACAAGTTTTGATACAAATGGCATGGAACGAGATGCTCTAATGTTTAATTCAATTACATAGACATGATCATCATGGATTAAAAATTGTAAATTAAACGGTCCTTTGATATTAAACGTTTTTGCAATCTTTGTAGAGTATTCAGTTATAGTTTCAATAGTTTTGTTGTTTAGTCGCCATGGTGGAATGCACATCATAGCATCACCAGAATGAACACCTGCACTTTCAATGTGTTCAACTATGGCGCCGATTATGACATCAGTTCCATTACTAACTCCATCAACATCTACTTCTAATGAATTTAGCATGAATTTTGAGATAACAACTGGGTGATCAGGAGATACGTCTGTTGCTTCTTTAACATATTTTTTTAATTCATCTTGAGACCATACAACTTTCATTGCAGCACCAGATAACACGTATGAAGGTCTAACAATTACTGGAAAGCCTACATCTTGTGCAAAACTTTTTGCCTCAGCAATATTTGAAAATGCTTGCCATCGAGGCTGTTGAATATGCAATTTATCTAATTCAGCACTGAATTTGGAACGGTCTTCTGCTCTGTCAACATCATCTGCAGCAGTACCCATTATGTTAATACCATTTTTTGCAAGACCCAATGTCAAATTATTTGCGGTTTGACCTCCAACACAAGTAACTATACCTTTTGGATTTTCAAATTCTGCAATATCTAAAATTCTTTCCAAAGTTAATTCTTCAAAGTATAGTCTGCTACAAATATCATAATCAGTGGAAACAGTTTCAGGATTACAGTTTACAACTGAAACATTTTTTTCGCCATTTTCTTGCAAACCCCAAACCATATTCACAGTACCCCAGTCAAATTCTACGCTGCTGCCAATACGATAAGGACCTGCACCAAGTACAATGACTCCTTTTTCATCGGATGTAATTTCAATATCGTTTTGATTACCACCATATGTCAGATAGAGATAATTGGTAACTGCAGGCCATTCAGCTGCTAAAGTATCAATTTGCTTTACAGAAGGCAAAACTCCTGCTTTTTTACGTATTTCACGTATTTCTTCAGCAGATTTGTCTTTTGCACGAGCAATTTGCTTATCAGAAAATCCCATCTTTTTTGATTCCCAAAGTAAAGAAGGAGTAAGTTGTTCTTGTTTTAATTTGGATTCAACATCAACAATATTTTTGATCTTTTCAATAAACCAAGGATCAATTGCAGAAAGTTTATAGATTTTCTCAACTGAGATTCCCATCTTAAGAGCAGCAGCCACATAATACAAAATTAAATCATCAGGATGAGATAGATGTTCTTCTATTTGCTCTTCATCATATGATTCCATAGTTGTACGATTTAGAACAAGACCATCATTTCCAATATCAAGCATACGTATTGATTTTTGTAATGATTCCTCAAAACTTCTTCCAACTGCCATAACTTCACCAACTGATTTCATTGTAGGACCAAGTTTTCGTTTTACAAGATCAAATTTTGCAAAATCCCATCTAGGATGTTTACATACAATATAATCCAAAGAAGGCTCAAAACAAGCAGTGGTAGTTTTTGTAATTCTGTTTTCTAGTTCCGGTAATGTATACCCCAAACCAATTTTTGCAGACATGTATGCAAGTGGATAACCAGTTGCTTTGCTTGCAAGTGCAGAAGAACGTGACAATCTGGGATTAATTTCGATTGCAACATATCTATCAGAATCAGGAGCTAATCCATATTGGATATTGCATTCGCCTACAATTCCAACATGTTTTGTTGCACGTAAAGCTGCAGAACGAAGCATGTGGTATTCATGATTATCAATTGTTTGAGAAGGGGCAACAACAATGTTATCACCAGTATGAACTTTCATTGAAAGAACATTTTCCATATTACAAACAATCACGTTGTTTCCATCATAATCTTGCATTACTTCGTATTCTATTTGCTTCCAATGTCCAATGTATTCTTCAATTAAGACTTGACCCACAAGACTTGCTCTTAGCCCTCGTTCAACAATTTCATGTAATTCAATTTCATTGTAAGCTACCCCACCACCTTTACCACCAAGGGTATACGCTACTCGAATAATTACAGGATATCCTAATTCTTGAGCAATTTCTTTTGCGTCTATAAAATTTGTAACTGTTCTACTTTTTAGAATTGGAACATTGCATTGATTCATAGAATCTTTGAAGAGTTGTCGATCCTCAGTTCTTTGAATTCCAGGAATCTGTGTACCTAAAACATGTACACCGTACTTTTCAAGTATGCCAGCCTGTGCAAGATTAACACCACAATTCAAAGCAGTTTGACCGCCATATGCTAGCATTATCCCATCAGGTCTCTCCTTTTCGATAATAGATTCTACATACTCTACATTCACAGGTAACAGATACACTTTATTTGCAAATCTAGTATCTGTCTGAATTGTTGCAATGTTTGGATTGATTAAGATACTTTTCAGTCCATCTTCATGTATTGCTTTGAGGCATTGGCTTCCGGAGTAGTCAAATTGACGGTCGTTTTAGCGACTTTCGCCGGCTTCTCCGATTTTTATTGCCCCACTACCAAGTACAAGAATTTTTTTTATCGACTCATTCTTCGGCAGATTTACCTTCCTCCATAAGGTGTTTGAGTTCTTCAAAGACGAATTTACAATCATAAGGTCCTGGTGCAGCTTCGGGATGAAACTGGACAGCAATACAATTTTGTTTTTTGTGTTTTATTCCTTCGACTGTTTTATCGTCTGCGTTTGTAAACCATAAATTAAATTCAGATGCATTCAAAGATTCAGGAGTTATTCCATAACCGTGATTCTGACTTGTAACATAAACTTGATTATTTTCTAAATTAACACATGGTTTGTTTTGCCCCCTATGACCATATTTTAATTTGTAAGTTTGAGTATTCCCAGCAAGACCAATGATTTGTGCACCTAAACAAATTCCAAGTGTTGGGATATTATTTTCAATTAGTTTTCGTGCAGTTTCAATAGTATCTGGACATTTTTGAGGATCACCTGGACCATTGCTAATTACAACACCTTTTGGATGATATGACATGATTTTTTCAAAAGATGTGTTCCAAGGTAGTTTTATTACTTTATACCCAAGATCACGAATATTTCTCAGTATTGCATTTTTTGTACCAGTATCAATTACAACAACAGATTTTTCTTCAGATCCATACGTCACTTCTTGCTTTGTAGACACTGTATCCATGAATTGTTCAGAGTTGTAATTAGGGACAGATGAGAGTTGTTTTTTTATTTCATCTACATTAATTTCAGTGTCAGATACTACTAAAGCAGCCATCATCACTCCTCCAGTACGAAGATTTTTTGTTAGTGCTCTTGTATCAATTCCAGAAATTCCAGGAATTTTTTCATTATATAACCACTCATCAAGAGTCATAGATAGATTCCAGTGGCTGGCAGTTAAAGACAGTTCATGAACAACTAGTCCCCTTAGTTGAATTTTGTTAGATTCAAAGAATTGCGGAATTCCATCTTGATCTTTAATTGATGGATCTGGCACACCATAATTTCCTACAAGAGGATAGGTAAGTGTAAGAATTTGCCCACTATATGATGGATCAGTAAGAGTCTCAGTATACCCCACCATTCCTGTATTAAAGACGATTTCGCCAAAAACAGTTGTAGAATAACCAAAACCCATCCCGTCAAAGACAGTGCCATCATCAAGAATCAGCTTCCCAAACTTGTTTGCGTGGATTGATTTCTTTGTAGTAATTGTGACCCTCGACAAGTACTTTTGATTATAAATTTAAGTTTTTTGAAGGTTGATCGCAAAATGAAATTAAAAATTTCTCAAAGTGCTCGGAATTCTTCACTCCACTTGTGATATGCACGGATCATTTCAAGTGAAACGCTTGGTTTTCTTCTTTCCATAATTGTCTTAAAGTCAGATGTGGTGAGTTCACGTGGCTGTATTGGTGCTTCGCCAGATACTGGCTCATGGTAATCAGGAGCATTGAAGATTTCATGGACTGCTTTAATTTGTGCTGCTTGGCAAACGTCTTTGATATCACTTGCGCTATAGCCATCAAATAATTTTGCAAGTTCTGTTATGTTAACTCGAATATCTTTTCTTAATGGAGCAGTATATTGTTCAAATAATTTTTCTCTTGCTTCTTGAGTTGGGAGTGAGACATAAATTCTTTTTTGGAATCTTCTAAGAAAAGGCCAATCAAGACTCCATGGCTTGTTAGTAGCACCAATAACATAAAGCATCAAATCTTTACCTTTACCATTAACACCATCCATTTCTGTCAAGAA
>JABFSW010000189.1 GCA_013140415.1 Nitrosarchaeum sp. | reverse complement strand
TATTTTATCCTTCCTTCATTTAATCACCACATTACATTATTTTCATTTTCTATTATAATATCATAATAACCTAAAATATAATAATTTACTTTTTTACCAATTTTTGTATCTTTAACCCTTAAATAATTTCCAACTTCGATTAATTTAATGAATTCTAGGAACCACAAGTATGCTCTATTACTTGTGGCCGCAGTAGCCATTACAGCAATAGGTGCAATGTCACAAGCATTTGCACAAAATGTTAATGATGGTATGGACGGATACGTTGCAGGAACTAGTGGAATTTACACTGGTAATCCTAAAGAATGTTGGTACGATAGTGGCGAAGGTGCCATGTTGCCCTGTAAAATTGATACAGGTGATACAGCATGGATGCTATCAGCTACTTCAATGGTACTTCTTATGACACCCGGAGTCGGCTTCTTTTATGCTGGTTTATCTAGATCAAAGAACGCCGTCAACGTACTAGGTATGACCCTAATTATTATGGGTCTGATATCAGTACAGTGGGTCCTATGGGGATACTCTTTAGCATTTGGTCCAATTGATAGTGATGCAAACATGTTCATGGGCTCACTTCAATATGCTGGCTTCAATGACGTCTCTCATTATGCACCATTAGGTTCACCAGGTCCATGTGCAGATACATGGTCAGGGGCTTACCAAATGAATGCAATGGTAGAAGGGGACGTTTGTGGTCAGGGTTGGCCTAATACTATACCTCACCAGTTGTTCGCAATGTTTCAGGCAACATTCGCAATTATTACACCAGCTTTAATCATTGGTGGATTAATTGACAGAATTAAGTTCAGCGCATTAATAATCTTCATTCTCCTATGGGCTACCTTCGTTTACGATCCAGTTGCACACTGGGTTTGGGGCGGTGGTTACATTGGAGGAGGCGCAATAGATCTTAATCCAGACCTATCTCCATCATTCGGATTAGACTTTGCTGGTGGTACTGTTGTACACATTACTTCAGGATTCACTGCATTAGCAGGTGCCTTAGTCCTTGGTAGAAGACTTGGATTTGGTAAGGTACCAATGGAACCACACAACATACCAATGGTAGTACTCGGAGCATCATTGCTCTGGTTTGGATGGTTCGGTTTTAACGCAGGAAGTCAAGTAATGGTAGACGGCGTAACTGTAAGCGCATGGGTTGTTACAAATACAGCAACTGGTATGGCTGCTATCACTTGGGTCTTGATGTCATGGGCACATACAGGAAAACCAAGTATTGTAGGAGCTGCATCAGGTGCAGTAGCAGGATTGGTAGCAATCACTCCAGCTTCAGGTTTTGTTGGTCCAATGGCTTCAATTATAATTGGAATTGCAGCTGGAACAGTTTGTTATGCAGCTGTATCATTCAAGAACGCACGCAAATGGGATGACGCATTAGATGTATGGGGAGTACATGGAATGGGTGGTCTCACAGGTGCAGTTTTGACTGGTACATTAGCTAGTCCACACATTTGGGATACCGGTGTCGGTATTGGTGCATGGACTGGTACTGCAGAAGGAATGGAACAGCAAGCAATCAACATCATAGCTGCAGCTATATCGATAGGCTGGGCATTTGGTGTTAGCATTGTAATCCTCAAAATAATGGATGCCGTTTGGCCTGGTGGAATCAGAGTCACTCCTAAAGAAGAGGAGATTGGTCTTGATTTGGCACAGCACGGAGAAAGAGCATACGTCAACGAATAAGGAAAAATCCTTTTCTTTTCTTTTTATTATTCAAACCAAATAAATTTACATCTGTTATATTTTCTTAGATTATGATAATTTCTACAACAAATCTCAATTCAATACTAAGTGATTCCAATATTGTAATAATTGATACACGTTCTTTCAAGGAATACTCAGAAGGTCATATTCCTGGAGCTGTAAATCTAGATCTATTTGCATTTCATTGGATTGATACAACTAAGGAAGGAATTGAAAATTTTAACAGACAAACTGAAATGCTTTTTTCATTTGTTGGAATTACTCCAGAAAAAAAAGTTGTATTTTATGATGAGATCTCTGGCATGCTAGCTGCAAGAGGTGTTTGGATGTTGATGTATTTTTCACATCCAGATGTATCTATATTAGATGGAGGAATGAAAAAATGGAAACAAGAAAATCTTCTACTAGAAACAAAATCAAATGGTTTCAAACCTGCTAAATTTTCTGGAAAAATCAATCCAAAAATAATTTCTGGATTTGAATATCTAAATGATAATCTTGATCATCTCAAAATACTTGATGCAAGATCACAAGGTGAGTTCAATGGAAATGTAATACGAGCAGCTCAAGCAGGTCATATTCCACATGCTACAAACATAGATTGGAATCTTAATCTTGATGAAGATGGAACTTTCAAAAATGATGAGGAATTATCAAAATTATATGATATGCCAAAAAACTCTGAAATTGTAACTTATTGTCAAGGAGCATATCGTGCTGCTAACACCTTTCTTGTATTAAAAAAACTCGGTTTTGAAAACGTGCGTGTATATCTAGGCTCATGGGGAGAATGGGGAAATAAATTAGATCTACCCATCGAAAGTAACTAATTCTGTATTTCAAACTATGGTTGAATTTTTTGATTGTATAAAACTAGAAAAAACTAAGAACTGATTTTTATTATTGCAAAAATAGCAAATCCAAGCATAATAAGCGCTGGAACGAGTGTTATTACAAATTCTTTTGACATGTTCAGTGTAATTTACACTTGGTATTATTTGTTAACTTGTAGAGATTTTGTTATTTTTTATTCTTCCACGAAAATGAATTATAGACCATCTCTGGAACTAGTTGTTTGAATGGCTGTGAACCTCCATTATACCATTTTGTAAAGAATTCATAAAGGTGAAGTCTAAGAGATTGAATGTAAACAATCAAACCTTCAATCATCATAATTCCTATTTGTCCACCGACAATAAGTACAAGTGAAGTTGGAGAATCAAGTCCCCCCATCGATTCATAGGCTTTGTTAACAGTAAGTAATAATGCTGCATGTACTAGTAGCATAATTCCTATTCGAGCATAACTGATAGTATGTGCCAAACATTCAATTGATTTTCCAAGGAAAACTTCCATTATTACACTTACCATATCTCCTCCAGCATCTGGATGTTTTTTGTTATGTTTTAGTCCACCAACTATCATCATTGCCATAGATGCAATTATAACAATCACTGCAATTCTGACAACCAACCAAACAACTGCCCAGTCTCCAACAATTACAGTAATCCATGGAACTGCTTCTGTATGAATTTTAGAATACATATTCATGACATCATATCCAGAACCTATTGCTCCCATCATTACTGCAAACACTCCTAACCACATGAATAAATTGGGAATAGCTTCAAAAATCATTGTTTCTTTGTCACCTGTTCTCCAATAATTATGGATACGTAAAATGAAAGCCCATCCCAAATGAACAACTCCTAAGAAAATTGATACTTTAAGAATCATGATTACTTGTTCAAATGTTAGCTCTGCTACACTGATAACTCCTATCAACCAATCAATTGAATGAAGTGGACCTCCTTCATGCAACAAGGATTCAAACACTACAAAGTGTTCTAAATGAAAACCAAATGCTTCACCCTGAAAAATTCCTGCAATCGCACCTGCACCACCAGATATGGCCAACAATGTTCCCCATCTTGAAAGATTTCCTTGACCTTTGAACTTGAATAAGAGACCTAATCCCATTAGTAATAATCCATGACCTAAATCTGCGAACATTAATCCATAAAAGATAGGCCACATAAGTGCAATCATCCATGTTGGATCAAATTCTCCTCGTTTAGGAATTCCTTGACTATCCGTAATTACTTCAAATGTTCTAACCCATCTGGGATTGTCTAAATGAGTAGGGGGTTCTGTAGAGATTTCTTGATCTTTTATTTCTTCAGTTATTGATGTCCATTGGTTAGTTATTTGTTTGAATTTTTTTTCCATTTTTTTTGGAATAAATCCCTGTATAACTGCAAAATTTTTAGTACCACCTGGCTTACGTAATGTTTCAAGAACTTCTTTTACTACAAAAGAATTTTCATGTATTACTAGAATTTCACCACGAACTTTGCGTGTAATGGCAGAAATTTCTTTTGAGATTAATTTCTGTTTATTTGAAAGCTCTTTTATTTTTGATTCTGCCAAAGAGTATGCTTCACTTGGAATCTGCGGAAATCCTTTAGGAATGCTAAAAGGATTCGAATTAAAAGATCGCATTACTTTGAGAATTTTAACTGAGTCATCTGAATCCGATATTATTATGATGGCTAACTTTTCTTTCGATTCTAAATCATACTTAAAAATCGGTATATTTTCTAATGTTCGTTCAATTTCACCATAATCAGAAGAATTAATCACAAATAGATTGGTGTAAAAATGATTCATTAGACCAAAATTGCTTAGGTCTACATTCAACTTGTTTGCAACTTTTAATGCATCCTTTAATGTCCTGTATTCTTCTAAGGAGCGATTGATATTTGCATTTTCTTCTAACATTGTTGCTGCTTTACTAATTATATCTGGAGTTTTCTCCAGATCAGTAATCATATTCTCGATTTCATCAATTTCGTATTTTTTCTTTTTAAACACAGTACCTTTGAAAAGGATCTCCATTATTCCAACCCGTAGAGGAATTCCTAATCCTTTGATTATTTCTTCAATGAATTGATGTACTTTTTGTGCTCTAAGAAGAAGATCATCAACTTCAGGTGTTAAAGTCTCATTTTGCATATCCAATTTATGAAACCATTCAAATTCTGCAAGACGTGATATCGCTTTTGGTGATTCAATTCTTGGAAGTATAACACTTCCAATTAGAAGTTCTGCAACAGTCACGTTTTCCAAGACTATTACTACATTTTAATATCTTTCTACGTGTAAATCAATAATTCCAATAGATCTTCACAAATTACTAATAGTAAATAAGACTAAAAAAAATATTCAATTAACTTCACAACATTAAAATCTAATAATTAATT
>JABFSW010000104.1 GCA_013140415.1 Nitrosarchaeum sp. | reverse complement strand
TAGTTGATGATTCAGAAATTATCAAAGCAATGTTTTTGTTAATGGAGAGAATGAAATTTGTAGTTGAACCTGCAGGTGTTGTAGGTTTGGCTTATTTGATTTCAGCAAAACCCTCGCCTGGAAAGAAAGTTGTCGCAATCTTAACAGGAGGTAATGTAGACATGTATCTTTTAGGACAAATAGTAGACAAAGGCTTGGCTACAATGGGGCGTTTACTGAAATTATCGATTTTGTTACCTGACAGACCTGGTGCCTTTAAGGAGATAGTAGATGAAATCAGTGCAGCTAATGCAAATATTGTGGAAGTAGTTCATGATAGGTTAAGTTCAAACATTAGCGCAGGTTCTGCAGGAGTCACACTAAGCTTAGAAACACAGGGAAAAGAACAGGCAGATAAACTAATTGAGACATTGAAAAAGAAAAACATTCAATTTAGTTTAATGACATAAATTTATTTGAATTTTTTTTTAACAAATTTACTAAGACCCTGTTTTTTTAATTCTTCAGATTCTTTTAGTACTGAATCATGTTGAACTGATTTGTGTTGTCTTAATTTATTTTTTAGTTCTGGAAATTCGTTTGCCAAAATTTTCATTGCGTATATTCCAGCATTACCTGCTTTGTTTATCCCAACTGCCACAACAGGCGAACCTGATGGCATCTCTGAGATAGATAGAAGTGAATCTAATCCTCCAAAAGAAGAAAATTTTGAATTGTCTGTTTTTTTAGATTGTTTATCGTTGTAGACCATAATTGGGACCCCTATTACAGGAATTATTGTATGTGATGCAATCATACCTGGAAGATGTGCAGCTCCACCTGCACCTGCAATTATTATTTTAAATCCCATTTTTTCTGCATGTTTTGCATATTCCTCTAATCGAGTAGGTGTTCTATGTGCCGATACAATCTGATCCTCGTGTTTTATCTTAAATTTATCCAAAATTTCAGCAGCATCTTTCATTATTCTACTATCCGAGCTTGAACCCATAATGATTCCGATTAATGGTTTTTTTGTATAACTCACAACAATAGAAAAATAAAGCAAGTTATTATCTATAATGGCTAAAATCATGTTCCTCAAAGGTTGAATCTACATTGAAAAAAGCAATCAATTTACAAAAATTAGCATTAGATATTTTTAATCGTGAATCTGGAAAATAATATGGGTAAGATACTTGGAATAATAGGCGGCGGGCAACTTGGAATGATGATAACAGAGGCAGCCAAGAAGATGCCTGAACACATTTCAAAAGTCATAGTTTTAGATCCTGTAAAAAATTGCTCTGCATCACAGGTAGGCGCAGAGCAAATAATTGCAGATTTTAAAGATAAAAACGCCATCATCGAGCTAGCCAAAAGATCTGATATCATTACATATGAGATAGAATCTGGCGACAGTGAAGTATTAAAAATAGTTGAAAAAGATGCAGAAATTAATCCATCCCCAGAAACACTAAAAATAATTCAAGATAAATTTTTACAAAAATCATTTTTAATGCAAAATGACATTCACGTTCCAGAATTTATTTTAGTAGAATCTATTTCTGATTTGAAGAAAGGGCTGAGAAAATTTGGATATCCATCACTACTCAAAGCTAGACGTGATGCATATGATGGAAGAGGTAATTTTAAAATAGATTCACCAAAACAAATTCAAAAAGCATTTAATTATTTCAATGAAAAAAATTTGATGCTTGAGAAATTCATATCATTTAAAATGGAAGTGTCAGTTATTGCTGCAAGAAACACAAAAGGGCAAATTAAGACATTTCCTCTTGTAGAAAACATTCATGAAGACAATATTCTTTGCCAAACAATAGCTCCGGCAAGAGTATCTGAAAAAATTGCAAAAAAGGCACAGGACATTGCCAAAACTACAATGAGTGTTCTAAAGGGTGCAGGTATTTTTGGAATAGAGATGTTTGTTACAGAAAATGATGAAATCATAATAAATGAAATTGCACCAAGAGTGCATAATTCTGGCCACCATACATTACAATCAAGTGAGACATCTCAATTTGAGCAACATCTTAGAGCAATTTTGGGTTTAGAATTAGGAGATACTTCTCTTTTGCATCCAACTATAATGTACAATATTTTAGGTCCAAAAAATTTTGAGGGAGAATACAAACCAATAGTACTATCAGAACAAAATGTTTTTCTTAAAATGTATGGCAAAAAAATTTCAAAACCCTCAAGAAAACTAGGACATTTCAATTTAGTAGGAAAACAAGGTGAGTCAATAGATCAACTATTAAAAAAATTAGAATCACTCAAAGACAAAATATCCATAAACCCAGCATAAAGAACAAACTTGCCATAATAGGTTTATTAAATATCAATAAAGAAATCCAAGCATGTCAATTTCAATTCCACATGTAATTTCAGGAATTTCCATAATTTTACTAGTCATTTATGGTGCAGATGTCATCGTAGGTGGCGGTGGGGCAGGAGATGGATTCTTGCCATTTGATGCCATGGCACGCGGAATAGCATTTGGATTTCCGCCAATTATTTTATCAATAATTGCATTTTTCATATCAAAAAAACCACCATACAAAGGATTGGGAATAATGTTGATAGTAACAGGAATTTTAATAATTATTGGAGGAATAATGTCTGCAACAATCTCCACGGAGACAGAAAATTCCACAAGAATGATTGGAGAGGGAGGAAGTCTCGTTGTTATTGGAGGAATCATTGCAGCATTAGGTGCAATAAAGATAAAAAAATCTAAAATCAGTGTATCTTAGAATGCCAACTTGTGCAAAATGCAACAATGAAGTAGTAAAAGTTTACGATTGTGATCATACAAATGAACAAGAATACTGCACTGAATGTTATACAGAATTACATTATTATTTAACGGAAGAAAAATAATTTGAGTGAAATAGATGCATTCATTCAGTGGATTGTCTCACTAGTGTCTCAGAATCTTTATCCCGGAGTATTTTTAGCTGCATTAATTGAAACAGTTTTTCCACCAATTCCAAGTGAAGTGGTATTTCCTTTAGCTGGATATAGTATATTAAAAAATCAAATGAATATATTTCATGTTGTAGGTGTTGGAATAACCGGTGGTGCTGGTGCCACAATAGGTGCATTTGTGATTTACATCATATCAAAAAGGTTGGGACGTATAGGACTGATAAAATATCTAAAATATGCAAAAATCAAAGAAAGTAGTTTAGAAAAAGCTGATCATTGGTTTGAAAAATATGGAGATAAATCAGTGATAATTGGCAGAGTGATTCCTGGAATTCGTGAACTAGTGTCAATTCCTGCTGGGATTTTTAATATGAATCCAATCAAATTTTTGATTTTTACGTTGATAGGCTCATGCATATGGAGTATAGCATTAACTGGCGCTGGATATTATTTTGGAATAGCAACTCTAAATGTTTTTTTAAAATAATTATATCAAGTTAGAATTAAAATAACAGGATGAATGAAGCAAAAGATCACATACGTCATTATTGGATTAGACACAAAGATGGCTACCTTTTTTGTGGAATTTGTAAAAAGAAACAAGACGAGTCTACATAAGATCTATGTATTTTTAATCAAATCATAATAATTAACGTAATTTGGAAAATCCAATTAAAGTTATAATGTCACATTAATAATGATATTTTGATGAAGGCAATAATTTTGGCAGGGGGAAGAGGAAAGCGTTTACGTCCAATTACTGATTATGTTCCAAAATCACTTGTTCCTATCAATAACATTCCAATTATAGAATGGCAAATAAAGTATCTAAAAAAATATGGCGTTAAAGAAATTATAATTTGTACAGGTTACAAGGCAGCGATGATTAAAAATTTTCTTGCCATGAAAAATAATCTTGGAGTTAAAATAAAATTTTCAGTAGAAAAAGCACCATTAGGTACTGGTGGAGCTATCAGACAAGCTGGCTTGTCAATGAAAGATAAATCTTTTTTTGTGTTAAATGGTGATACCATAACTAACATTAATCTCAATCAATTAGCAAAAAAACAAAATTCAATTGCATCAATTGAATTAAAAACAAAGTTTGGAACCATAGAGACAAAAGATGATAAGGTGACTAAGTTTAACGAGAAAAAAGAAATCTCAAATTTATGGATGAATGCAGGAATATATCATTTGCAAAAAGAGATATTGAAAGACTTGCCAAACAAAGGAGATATAGAAAAAACAGTCTTTCCAGATTATGCAAAAAAAGGAAAATTAACCACTGTTAAATTTAAAAACGTCTTGTGGTGCTCTATTGACTCATTCAAAGATATTGAAGAATGTTCATCAGAATTAGATAAAACAAGTTAGTTTTATCCGCCTGTTCTATGAAGGGTGACCATCATGTATGCTATCTCACTTACAAATGATTCATCCCCATTTGACGATGCAGCATATTTTGTAGCATTATCCCAAAAGGAGCTTTTTTGTGTAGGGTTTTCAGCGTAACTTTGTTCGTTCAATAATTGAGATTAGAAATTGCTTTCATAATATTCGACCTCAATGATAATTAACATAATACTAAAAGAGTTAGACTTAGTTTTAGACTTAGTTTTAGACTTAGTTTTAGAATTTAGGTCAAATCACTAGACCAAAAATGCGGATCTTTAGAGTATAAAGCATGATTTTACCGTAAAAATGCTCAAAAGTAGAAATTACAGATATATCAAAAAATCGGAAACACTAGAATATCCAAGAGTTACAGTTAGCCTATGCGAATAGCATACAGTTTGGGCTCGCTTCTTAGCATAAATCAAGTTTTAGAATGCTCAGAGATATTATCTCATACTAATGTAGATACAATTTGGATTCCAGAGACATGGGGAATGGAAAACTTTTCCATGCTAAGTATGGTATCACAAAAAGCATTAAACCCAAAAATAGGTTCATCTATAATCAACATCTATTCTAGAAGTCCATCATCGATTGCAATGGGAGCTGCAACAGTAGACACTCTCTCAAATGGTAGATTAGTACTAGGTCTTGGAACAAGCAGTACTCCAATAATAGAAGATTTTCACGGATACAAATTT
>JABFSW010000174.1 GCA_013140415.1 Nitrosarchaeum sp. | reverse complement strand
AAAAGAATATCAAAAAATGAAAATAGAAGAACTAAGTGCGGAGATTAGAGAAGCCATAAAATTTCAACAAGAATCATTTCAGAGGATTGAAGAATTTGAAGTGGAAGGAGTACAGCATGATTTAATAAAATATGCAAAGATGATTTGTAAAAATATTATTGAAAGAGAAATATTAAAAATTCAAGAAGTTTATCTCAAAAAAATTGAAAATGAATATCTCAAATCAAATAAAAAATAAACTACAGATCATCATATAACCAACATCGAACATAACCAGTTGTAGTTTTAAATTTTGGTGGAACTGTTTTACATTTTTCTATTGCAAGTGGACATCTTTCAATGAAACGACATTGAGTTGGAGGTTCTAAAAGACTAGGAGGGATTCCTTTGATGTATTTAGGAGCATTTCCTTTTAATTTTGGGATTGACTCTAAGAGTCCTTGGGTGTAAGGATGTTTTGGGTTTTGATAAATTTCATGAGAAGAACCAAATTCAACCATATGTCCGCCATACATTATTCCAATTTTATCAGCAATCTCAGATAAAACTGCTAGATCATGGGTAATTAGCATAAATGACATGCCATTTTTTTTGAGTTTTTTTAAGAGGTTAACAATTTGAGCCTGGATTAAAACATCAAGGGCAGTGGTAGGCTCATCTGCAATAACAAATTTTGGCTTTAGTAATAATGCCATGGCAATTATCACTCTTTGTTTCATTCCACCACTGAGCTCGTGAGGATATTTCTTTAAAACAACATCATTCAAACTTACAGAATGAATTGCATTTACAATTGTCTCATCGAAATTACCATTGAAGTGATGTTGTTTTAGAATTTCAATGAATTGCTCTTTTATGGTAAATACAGGATCAAGGGAATTCATCGCTCCCTGAAATATCATTGAGATTTTTTTCCATCTGAATTTCTCAGTGAACTCAGATTCTGAAATGTTAAGTATCGAATTACCATCAAAAAGGATCTCTCCATTTGTTGTACCTCCCAAAAGCATCCTAATAATAGAAAGACCCAAAGTGCTCTTACCACATGCACTTTCTCCTGCAATGCCTATTGATTCGCCGTCAGCCAAATCAAAGTCTATGTCATCTACTGCATATACAGATCCCTTTGATGTATGGTATTGAGCAGAAAGCCCATTTACAATTAAGACCATGTATGTAGTAGATCCAAACTAGAATTTCTGTTTTGCACTAAGGGATATAAACAACTTGACAGAATGTAAAAAATCGATTCAAATGAAACTGCCAATTTGTAATTTTGATGCAAAAAATATGGTACTTTGCCCAAAATGCGAGAGTAAGATAGAATCAGGAATTATTACAAAAGCGGATGTTGATGCATCAATCAAACTAGCACAACTGGCCAAATCAAATCACATAATTGACAAATTTACACTTTATTCATGTAAAGAATTTAATGGAAACTTTGTGTTGTCTTTAGATAAAAATGACATTATGATAGTTAGGCAAAGTCGCATACTTTACAGATTACTTCAAGATCAATTTCAAGGTAAAATATGGCTAGTAGAAGCTGATGAAAATGACAAGAAATTCATAGAAGATCTCTTCTTTCCAACAAAAATTTTGTCAATCAATTTAGTTTGGGCGCCAGGTGGGGTACAAAAAACAAAGGCAGTTGTATCTGGAAAATGGACGCCCAGATTCCCAATTGACACAAACAAGGTCATTCAGATTGTCAAAAATGCCCGAAACCTTGACATTGAGATAGAATTTGAGGAAAAAAGAGCGTGAAAATGAATTGGGATTTGTTAAAACTCACAATATTTCAGAATTAAATGCAGACATTATTGGAAAAGAGGTTGTATTAGGAGGATGGATTGAAGATCTCAGAAAGCTAGGAAAGATGACATTTATCACATTACGTGACGCTTCAGGAATTTCTCAGATAATAGTAAAAGGGGAATTAAATGACAATCTAGAAGAGTTAAACCGTCAAAGTGTAATTAGCGTAAGAGGAATTGTACAAGAAACAAAGGCACGAGATTTTAATTTTGAGATAAAAGCAGATGAAATAGAGGTATTAGCAAAGGCAGTGCATCCATTACCAGTTGACCCAATTGGAAGAGTAGAAAGCAACATCGATACAAGATTAAATCATCGTGCATTAGATATGCGAAACCAAAAAACTGCATCAATTTTTAAATTAAGACATCATGTGTTGGAAATATTACGTAAAACATTAGCAGCAAAAAAATTTATTGAAATTACAACACCAAAAATAATCGGTAGTGCAAGTGAGGGAGGAGCAAATTTATTTTCATTGGACTATTTTGGTAAAACTGCATATCTTGCTCAAAGCCCACAGTTATACAAAGAGCAAATGACAATAGGACTTGAGAGAGTTTATGAAATTTCAAATTTCTATAGAGCAGAAAATTCACATACAGGTCGTCATCTTAGTGAATTTACAAGTGTAGACATTGAAGCTGCATTTATGGACTATAATGATGTAATGAATATTTTAGAATCACTAATAATGGAAGTTTACAAAGTTACATCAGAGAAATGCAAAAAAGAACAAGAAAACATAGGCCATACAATTGAAATTCCAACATCCCCTTTTGAAAGGATAACGTACACTCAAGTAATTGATGAACTAAAAAAAGTTGGGGAGAAAGTAGAATTTGGAGATGATTTGCTTGATTCACATTTAAGAATAATTGGAAAGAATCATCCTGGATTTTATTTCCTCACTGATTGGCCAATGAAATTAAAGCCATTTTACATAAGAGAAAAAGATGAAGATCCTAGATTATCACGCTCATTTGATCTTCAATTTGGATATCTAGAGCTGTCATCTGGAGGAACTAGGCTACATAACTCAGAGATGTTAAAAACCAGACTCAAAGAACAGGGTTTGGATCCAACCCAATTTGCAGATCATCTCAAGACATTTGATTGGGGAATGCCACCTCACTCTGGTTGGGGAATGGGATTAGACAGACTAATGACTACACTTATTGGAATAGACAATGTAAGAGAAGTTGTACTTTATCCAAGAGATCCAGATAGACTAAGTCCATAAATCAATTCAGATTTTTATTGCAAAGGAAATAACAACATCATATGATAGAACAAACAGACGCAAAAAAAGTAGTAGAAGTCATAGGGAATAATCTAATTGGGGTATCACATGACTCCAACAGCTTTCAGAAATTACCAGATTCTTTTTGGGGTTATTTTGCAAGAGGACATGATAAAAAAGGGACCTTTGGCGTAATAGTCACTTATTCTGAAAATGGAAATGATGTAGATGAACTAATCAAAATGTATGAGGATTGGGTAAATAAAAATAAAAGTAAAGAAACCAAATAGACTATTCGGTTTCTTTTAAGAGTTTTCGATACTCGTGGCATTCCTTACAAATTGGCTTTCCTTTGTATTTTGGATTACCGTCTGTAATTTTTAATGTACTCTGATTTATTTTACAAATACTACAAACAACCATGATTAAACTCTAGAATATACAATTTATAAAAATTGTGAATTTTTTCTATTGATGTAAACTATCAGGCATTTTTGTAGATATGGTAAAATACAAAAAAGAATTCGTACCCACATTGAAAGAATTTCTTAATTTTTGAGTCTATTAATAATTTCTTGAGTAAATTCAGATGTAGACTTGTCTCCGCCAATATCTTTAGTTTTGACACCGCTTTTTACCAAATCAAAAATAACAGATTCTAGTTTTTTGCCAATCACAATACATTTTGAATCATTATGTTTTGTTCCAAGCCAATCAAGCATCATTTTAATAGATAAGAGAAATGATGAAGGATTTGCAATGTTCTTTCCTGCAATATCAAATGCAGCACCATGAACTGGTTCAAACAATGCAAAATTATCACCAATATTAGCAGCTGGTGCCATGCCCAATCCTCCTACAACTTGAGATGATTCATCAGATAAAATATCGCCAAACAAATTTGTAGTCACTATGACATCGAATTGTTCTGGTTGACGAATAAGATTCATAGCACATGCATCGACATACATTTGTTCAAATAAAATATCCGGATATCTTTTTGCTACTTCACTACAAGATTTTGCAAATAATCCATCAGTGAGTCGCATTACATTGGATTTATGAACGCATGTAACTTTTTTCATAGAGTTACGCTGCTTTGCAGTTTCAAATGCATATTTTGCAATTCTTTTTGAAGCATACTCTGAAATTATTCTCAATGCAACAGCAGAGTCTCCCAAGCTGAATTCTTTACCAGTGTAAAGATCCTCAGTATTCTCTCTGACAATTACCATGTCAATGTCATCTCTTAATGCAGGCATGTGAGGGTATGATTTTGCGGGTCGAATATTGGCATAAAGATCAAGAATGCGTCTTAATACAACAATGACATCAGCTGCACTCTCACCAACTGGCGCCTTTAAACAAGCATCAGATTTTTTAATTGTGGATATAGTCTCATCAGGAAGTGCTTTCCCAGTTTCTTTTAATGACGAATCTCCTGCATGTAATTTTGTAATATCAAATTTCAAATCAAGTTTGTCATTAATGGTATTCAAGATAGATACCGCAGAATTAGAGAGTTCAGGTCCGATTCCATCACCAGTAATTAATGAGATTTTATACACAATCAAAAATAGTGTAAATGGGAATTTTAAATGATTGCTTAAAAAATATAGTGCAAAGTCAGGAAGGTTTATGTTTTGTGGACAAAAAGCGGTAAAAGATGTTGAAAATAGAGGCAATAATTAGGAGCTCAATGCTACAAGATATTCAAGCAATATTAGCAAAAAATGGAATTCCAACTTTTTCAGTATATCAAGTACAGATAACAGGAGTACACAAAGCACATAAAAGTTTGAGAAATAAAACCAGTGATTTTATTCCAAAATCAAAGCTGGAAATTCTCTGTCCAGATAATACAGGAGATGAAATAGTCAAAATAATTCAAGATACAGCCAGAACAGGGGAAAAGGGGGATGGAATAGTATATGTCTACAAAATAAACAAACTAGTAAAAATCAGAAATGGAGACACAGATGATAAGGCATTATCA
>JABFSW010000193.1 GCA_013140415.1 Nitrosarchaeum sp. | reverse complement strand
CTTGAGATTAGAGATCTTCATGTTACACGTGAAGGTAAAGAAATTCTCAAAGGAGTAAATTTGAAAACAGGTCCAGGAGAAGTACATGCCATAATGGGACCTAACGGTTCTGGAAAAAGTACTTTGGCATACACATTACTTGCACATCCAAAATACGAAATAACCAAAGGAGATATTTTGTTAGATGGTGAAAGTATTTTAGAATTATCTGCAGATCAACGTGCAAAAAAAGGACTGTTCTTAGGATTTCAATACCCTACAGAAGTATCAGGTGTAGGATTCTCACATTTTCTTAGAACAGCTTACAACTCACTCAGCAAAGCACTCCAAGGAGAAGACAGAGAAGTATTCATCACAGTAAGAGAATTTCAAAAATATCTTAAAGAAAATTTGAATAAAGTGGGATTGAAAGAAGAATTTCTTTCTAGATATCTTAATGAAGGATTTTCAGGTGGAGAAAAGAAACGTGCGGAGGTGTTGCAGATGGCAGTTTTAAAACCAAAGATTTCAATTTTAGACGAACCAGATTCAGGTTTAGATATAGATGCTGTTCAAGCAGTAGCTAAGGCAATAAGTCAAGTTTCAGGAAAAGATGCAACTGTAATTGTAATTACTCATTATGCAAGAATTTTAAAATTCTTAGATAAATTAGATTATGTTCATGTCTTTGCCAGGGGTCAAATCTTAAAAACAGGGGATGCATCACTTGCAGATAAATTAGAAAGCGAAGGATATGATTGGGTTTTAGAACAAAAAGTCTAATTAAATTTTTATAGTTTTTGCAAAATTAACAAGTAGGAATAAATTTTGACAATGTGTGTGCTGTATGAAGTAAATGTAGAATTTAATAAAGAATTTCTCAATATTAAAGAAAACCAAATTACAATAGGGATAAAATCAAAACCAATCAAGGGAGAGGCTAATAAAGAAATCATAAAAAAACTAGCAAAACATTTTGGAGTATCAACATCGTTAGTTCAAATAAAATCAGGACATAAATCTAAACAAAAAATTATACAAATACAACATTGAGAATCTAGTTTTTGTTTAAATAGGGTTTTAAAAATGGAAAAGCATGGAAGAAAATAACAATGAACAGTATTTTTTCAATTTCTCATTCTTTCAAGTAGATCCTAAATGGAGATGGATGGCAGATTTGGCAAAAGAAGAATCAGCCAAAGAAGTAGAAAATGTAATCAAGAATTCAGGAATAAAATTCAGAACATATTCTACTCTAGGATTAAGAGATGATGCAGATTTTCTGTTTTGGTTTGCAGCAAAGACAGTTGAAGAAATTCAAAGTGTGATAGAAAAATTATACACAACTGTTTTTGGAAAATATATCATACCGTCAAAAACATATTTGTCATGCACTAGACCATCAATTTATATAAAAACAGGAAAAACACTTGGATTTATTGCAGATAATGAAACAAAAAAACATGTAATTGTTTATCCTTTCACAAAAACGAGGGAATGGTACCTACTACCAAAAGAAGAGAGACAAGCAATAATGGATGAACATATTGAAGTTAGTAAAAGATATCCACAAATTATTCTAAACACAACATATTCTTTTGGAATTCATGATGAAGATTTCATGTTAGCATTTGAAGTGGATCAGATTAGAGATTTTCAGGATTTGATAATGGATTTAAGAGAAACAAGAGTTTCAAGATATGTTCAAAAAGATACTCCTATGATTGTGTGTGTTAAAAAAGACATCATCCCGCTAATAGGAAGTCTTGGTTAGTGGAATCTCTAAAAGAATGGGCAACAGTAGTTAATGCACTAGAAAACGGTGAGCAGACAGTTCTCCTCAGAAAAGGAGGAATATTAGATGTGGCATCAGGGTTTAGAATTGAATCAAAAAAATTTACATTATTTCCTACACAAGAACATCAAGAATATAATCACATAAGACCACAATTTTATAAATATCTTGAACAAGTAAAATTAAATCCACCAAAAAATGGATTTAATAGAATTACATCATATGCAGAAGTATTAGTAGAAGCAGATATCTTATCTGAGGAAATAATCAAGAAATTATCATCATTTCATATTTGGAGTGATTCATACATCAATGAAAGAAGAAATTGGAAACCAGAGAATCCAATGAAAGCAATATTTTTAAAAGTCTATAAAATTCCGGAATTTAATACTCCTCTAAAATCTGAATATCAGGGTTGCAAATCTTGGATAAACATAAATGAAGAAATTCCAGTGGGAGAAGCAGTTTTGAGCGATATAGAAATAGAATCAAGACTAGAGAAATTCAAGGAGATAGTAAAATGAAATACAAAACATTAGGAAAAAGTGGAATCAAAGTATCAGAGATAGGATTTGGGGCATGGACTATAGGTCTTGATTGGTGGGGTAAGAAAATTGAAGAAGATGAAGCAAAACGTATGCTCAAAAGAGCATATGATTTAGGAATTAATTTCTTTGAAACAGCTGATATGTATGGTAAAGGAATAAGCGAGAAACTTATTGGCCAAGTATTCAAAGGAATGAGAGAAGAAGTAGTTATTTCAACAAAATATGGATATGATTTTTCAAAAGTAGAGCAAATAGGTCATGCAGAATTACCACAAAGTTTTGAACCAGAGTTTACAAGAAAAGCACTAAGTGCATCACTAGAAAGATTACAGACAGATTATGTCGATTCATACGGAATGCACAATCCAAAGCTAAACCACATTAGAAATGATATCACTTTTGATACATTTGATAAATTGATTCAAGAGGGAAAGATAAAATCATCACAAGTGGCATTAGGTCCAGCAATAGGATGGACACAAGAAGGATTAGAAGCAATGGAAAGAAAAAGTGTTTCTGCCATACAAACAGTCTATAATATTTTAGAGCAAACACCTGGAAATGAGTTAATTGAGAAAGCGGAAAAACAAAATGTTGGGATTTTAGTTAGAGTGCCAGATGCATCTGGGATTCTAACAGGCAAAGTAAAGGCAGAGACAGTAATTCCAAGTAATGATCACAGAAAAGACAGAAAACAAGAATGGAGACAAGATGCATTACAAAAAGTAGAACAATTTAGACCAATTGCGGAGCGTAACGGATTAAGCATTACAGAATTTGCAATAAAATTTATCTTGTCAAAAAAATCAATCGCATCTGTTTTACCCACAGTAGTAAGTGTAGAAGAAATTGAAACTTTTGCTACAATATCAGACGGAAGATATCTAAATTCCTCAGATATGAAAGAGATAGATGACCTATACAATACTTGGCCCTCATACGAATTAAAAACAACACAAGCAAATTAGTGTTCAGATGGACAAATCAATCGATCTCATTAAAACATTAGACATTATTGAAGAAATGAAACTTGCAAAGATTGGTGAATATAAAAAATGGAATACATTAATTAAAAAAATAAAAAATAAAGAGGAACTAAATCCATCAGACTTGGAGTATTTTTCTAACATAACAAGAATTTACAAGGATTCAAACATAGCCATTAGAAGTAAAGTCTACCACACAAAACTATCAGAGCATGATGAAAAACCAGCATGTAAAATTTGTGGTGGGGACTCATCATATTATTGCAACATGAATGACCAATATTTTTGTATGATTCATGTAGTAGGACATGATGATAATGAATTTTAAGATGCAGTAATTATTTCTTCTAGACTAAAATTATTTTCAACAAAGTATTCTACTCGAGTTTTTTTAAATTCACGTGTACTAAATAATATTTTATAATCATCAATGTGAATTTGATTTTGGATTGTTTTTGCCATTTCTCCTGCTTCCTCTTCAGATTTACAATGAATCATAGAAAAGACACTATACGGCCAATCAGGATATGTAGGTCTTTGATAACAATGACTTACTTGTGGAAAAGCACCTAATTTTGAACCTACTTCTGAAATTTTATCATCAGGTACATTCCAAACAATCATCCCATTTGCCGTAAATCCAACTTCTCTATGTCTTAAAATTGCGGCAAATCTTCGCATCACTCCAATACTTTCATAGTATGTCATTTTCTCAAATAATTCATCTTCAGTAAGTCCTAGTTTTGTTGCAGAGTTTAGAAATGGTCTATCGATAATTTCCATGTCTTTTTGTAGCTCACGAATAAATTCCTTATCTTGCTCAGTTGGAGTAAATTTTACATTTTTAATTTCTTTTTTTTCTTCTGTAGGAGCAATATCATGTTTTTTTTCATCAATCATATCTAATTTCACACCAATCTTGAATAACTGAATAGTCGGCAACATTCTAACTTTTTTAATTCCTTTTAATACAGAAAATTTGTCTACTTCAGTCTTCAAATCAGAACCAGGGGGCACTGCCAAAGTAAACCAGAGATTAAACTGGTGATCTCGCTCATAATTATGACTTACACCGGGATGACGATTGATCTGATTTGCAACATGTTCTAATTTATCAGATTCAATCTCCATTGCAACCAAGGAACTTTTGTAGCCAAGACGTCTTGTATCAAATATTGCACTTAGTTGTCGCAATACACCAATTTTTTTAAGATTGATTAAACGTTCTTTAATAATTTCAGAAGAAGTTTCAAATTTTTTTGCAATATCATCAAAAGGCTTTGAAGTAAGAGGAAAAGTCCATTGAATTTCATTAAGAATCTCTTTATCAAGATTATCCAGAGATTGAGTCAATATCTCAATAATTACCCCATTCAATTAAAAACGTAGCTAGAATATTACGCATCTGATTTGAATCTATAAATAGAAACTTTTGTCCCTTTGATCGGTGATAGTTAATCTAAATCTACATGGGAGATTGGTCATTGTTCTTGGTGGTGGAAATGAAGCTCTAAAGAGAATTAATTCATTATTAAAAGAAGATTGCCAGATTTTAGTAATTAGTAGTGCAATAAACAATCAGATAAAAATGCTAGTGAAAAATAAAAAAATAGAATTTAAAAAACAGAAAATTCAGAATTCATCTGTTCTTTCAATCTACAAGCCATATATGATAATCACACAACAAATGATAGAAAATTGAATCAGAAAATAATTAATTATGCCAAAAGCAAAAAGATTATCGCATATAGTTCAGACAATGCAGAATTAAGTGATTTTGCAAATCTTGCAATTATGAATTTTGAA
>JABFSW010000087.1 GCA_013140415.1 Nitrosarchaeum sp. | reverse complement strand
AAAAACTACAAAATGCAAGAGATGCTGAAGCAACATTAAAAGCACATTACATCAAAGATCAAGAAGATATAAGAAAAATTCAAGAAGAAATAAAATTAAAGAAAGGAATTCAAAAAATTACTTTGTCTATTAATAGAAATCTATTAGAAATATCTCAAATAGATTCACATGCAAAAACGATTTTTGAAAATATTACAAAATTGGAACAAGAAATAAAAGGATTTAATGAAAAAGAATTTTTAAATCTAAAAGAATCTATCAATGAGAAACAAATTGATCTTTCACAAATAGATCAGAATCTAGGTGCAATAACAGAAAAAATTACAAAATATGAAGAACAAATAGAATTAATGCAAAATGTTGTTTCTAAGCTTAAAGTAGTTAAAAAATATGTGGGAGAATTAGATACTATTCAAATGAATATATTTAGCAGAGATGGCCCAGTTGCAACTAGTCTTAGATCATGGGCACTCAATACTATTTCAACAAAATCTTCTGAATATCTCACATTACTTAATACAAAAATTCAAAGAATATCACTTTCAGAGAAAGTACGTGATATCTCAATCACATGTTATTCTAAAAATGAAATATTAGATTTAGAATCACTTAGTGGTGGAGAACAAGTTAGCGTGGCACTTGCACTAAGATTGGGAATGGCAAGCCTACTTGGGGCATCAAATCTTAATTTAATGATACTTGACGAGCCTACAACACATTTGGATGCAGAACGTAAAAAATCACTTGTTGATGTATTATCTCAATTATCAGACATTACAAATGTTGGAAAGCCAATGCAATTTATCATAATTACACATGATTCAGAGATATTTGAAGACTCTAACGTAGAAAGAATATACAAATTTGAATCAACGGAACAAGGAAGCAAAATAACTGTACTTTAAGACGATTTTAATTTACAATAACTTTGCCAGTCATCCAAGGATGCAGCATACAATGATAATCATATTCTCCAGAATCAGTAAACACATACTCCCATTTCTGGTCCGGCATTATCATTCCTGAATCAAAAAGACCATCATGAAGTGCAGGTAATCCACTAGTTACTGTGTGAGCTGCAGAATCTGTATTAATCCAAACTACTGGCTCTCCAGAATAAATTTCAGTTTGATAAGGAAAATAACACTCATTGGTATTTTCACATCCTGGAGAAGATGCACCTTGTGCCATTGTGACCTCTACTGGTGCTGCGCGCTTTTCTGTTGGTTCAATTTCTGGTTCAACTGGAACAACAACTTCAGGTTCTATTCCAGATGGATTTGGCTCTCCAACTGCAATTTGGTTTACACTCATATCATGAATTTCATTTACAATAATTTCTCCAGTCATCCAAGGATGAACCATGCAAAAATATGGATATTCCCCTGATTCATCAAATGTAAATTCAAAAGTAGTTCCTGACATAAACAAGCTAGAATCAAAAATACCGTCCATTCCATCTACAGGAGTTCCACTAGAAACAGTATGGGCTGCAGTATCATCATTACTCCACAAAACAGTATCACCAACTTGAATCTCTAAAGAAGATGGAAGATAGCATTCGTTTGTATTTTCACATCCAGGAGATCCTGCACCTTGTGGAATTGAAATCATATGAGTACTTGGAGATATAGGCATTGTAGATACAGGTGGAGTCATTTTTGATTCAGCAGTTGCACTAACAGAGTAACTAACAGTAAATTGTGTAGTATTTCTGGTGTGAATTGCTAGTGCATTTCCTGAAAACTCCCATGACCCCATTGCATTTGCAGGATCAAACAAATTTAGTGCATAAAGTGTTTGGCCATCTGGAGTCCAAGCTGCTACAGGTCTCTCTGTAGGACCAAGTGGACCAGTAAGTGTAATTAGTTGAATTGGCTCTGTTGCTGAATAAGAAATAACTCCGGAATAGATATCATCAGATGGTGCAAGAATCATTACTAGTTGATGAGATTCATGTCCAATTCCTGGGTCTTGCTCTGATTGTAGTGTACCAGTATGAACAAGTGTAGAGAATTCTTTTTCAGTATAATCCACCATATAATCAACAGTGAATGGTTCAGTTTTCTTTGTGTGCACTAATATAGCATTACCAGCAAATTTCCATTCTCCCTGTGCATTATCCGGATTTACAAATGTTAATGCATATTTTGTTATTCCATCTGGAGTCCAAGTTGCTTGCCCCTTTGCTTCTTCATCTGCTAGTGGACCATGCAAAGTAATTAGTTGAATTGGCTCAGTTGCAGAATAGTGTAATGTGCCAGAATAAACTTTATCAGATAATGGCAAAATAGTTACAGATTGATGAGATTCATGTCCAATTCCAGGATGTTGTGTAGATGTCATTCGGCTCCAACCATCTGCAAGTGCTTTAACACACTCACCTGAATAATCAAGTTCAGTTCCGGCTGCATTTAGCGTACACATATTACCATAAGTCACACCATCAACTCCACAAATTGGAACATACTCTTTTGTACAACCAACTGGTTTTACTGGGATTCCTGAAAGATATCCAGGATCAATTGCAATCATAACCAAACTAATTGCAACCAAAACGCCAACTGCAGCAATAATTCCAACTGTAAAATTCATCTTATCCACCTGTTAGTTTTGCAAACTTTTCATTCTTGCTTAATTTTTCCATAAATTCAATATTAGATAATGCGACCACTGCTGATTCCACTACGGGTCTATCAGGATCGTTTAATGCTTTTTCTAAAATAGATTTTGCCTCTTTGGAGCCAATTACACCAAGTGCAATAGCTGCCTCATGTCTTACAAACATGCTAGGGTCATGCAACGTTGCATCAGCAAGTGCAGGTATACAAATAGAAAGACACATCTGACCTAGTGAAAACGCAGCTTCGTGTCTTACAAGTTCATTTACATCATTTTTTAGAACTTGAGCAACATGTGGAACTTTGTCTTCGCCTCCAAAATCAACTAAAATGCAAGTAGCACGAGTTCTCACTACATAATCCGGATGAGCTAAAAGATTTACAAAATATGCAGTGTCTTGTTTTTCATATTTTGCCTCCATTTCTGCAAAAAGATCTAATCTACTTTGAGTTACTGCCTGCATTTTGTTTTCAGATTTTTTATATCCTATATTAGGTTACCCGAAATGTTCACAGTTTTGCATAGCGTTATCTATTTAATGGAAAAAAAATCAACGGTACATAATGAGTGCAATAATAGGACAAAAAGCACCAAATTTTGAAGTGTCTAATTGGGTTCAAGGAGCCCCAACAAACTTTGATCAGGAAAAAGATCATATTGTTTTAGTAGAGGTATTTCAGGTGAATTGTCCTGGTTGTTTTATGCATGCACTTCCTGAAGCAATTAGCATTTACAACAAATACAAAGATGATGGAGTTAGAGTAATAGGAATCGCCACAGCATTTGAGGATTATGATAAAAATACTTTGGATAATCTAAAGATGCTAGTTGAAACAGGCGAGGTAGTAGGTGAAACAAAAAATGCACTATCAATGTATGGACAATTGCAAAATGGCAACAAACTACCATATAAAATTCCATTTCCTCTTGCAATGGATAATCTAACTAAAACAGATGGTAAAATAAGCGAGGATAAGATATTACAATTCATTTATGGGCAAATCCCAGAATTTGATTCCCAACCAGAAGAATATAGAAAGCAAATCATTCAGAGAGTTAGAGACTATATGAAAACAAAAGAATACTCTGCAGAAACATTTGAAAAATTTGCACTGCAAGGAACACCATCTATGATATTGGTAGACAGAAAAGGAATCCTAAGGGATGTCTCTTTTGGACAATCAGGCAATGTCGAAGCAATGATTCAGAAATTACTAAAAGAGTAATTTAGAAATTTATTTATTATTTTTTTCCAGATTTTTTCTCTTTTAGTATTGGTGTTTTCTTTACAGTTTTTGGATGTTTGTCTTCAAGAAGGTCTATTGCTTTTTGATTTGATAGTGACCATGCTTTAAACATCTGCTTGAATACATCGTTGAGCTGTTTGTTCTCAGAATTACCAATCTTTAACTTGTAAGATTCCCAAGCATGAACAATAGATTTGTTGCTTTTCTTAAGAAATGCTAATGCTTCTTTTTCTCCCATCAGACTATGATTTTAAAATACTAGTATTTTAGGAAATATCTAAAGAAAAACAAGCATTGCAGATAATACTGCAACAATACAAAATCCACCAATTAATGCAATTTTTCCATTATCCACAAATTTTATTTACACAAACAAAATAAAAACAAATCTCAATTTAGGATCTATTTGTTTATTATAATTTTGTGACATGTACAAAAGCAGTTGACGTGTTTTAGATTCTTGGTAATTCTAGATGCACAATCTACAGTATGCTCCATAAGAAAAAATATAATGAATTTTAACTTAAATTTTTAGGAATTAAAATCAATATTACCAAAATGAGATATTAAACAATACCAACATTATTCCATAAAATGCCACAAGACCAACAATAATAGCAATTACACCTTTGGTGGTATTTTTCATGTGTGGGTATAAGAAATGATACAAACTTAAGGATTTAGAAGAATTTAGAATTTTTTCTAATTCCCATAATCGCAATAACAGGAGCTACAAAATACATTCCAATATTCAATAGAATCAGACTAATTCCATATCCTAAGACACTGGCTTCTGAATCCATATCCACATAGTTTAGAATTGAAAGCGAGCTAATCATGGGAGTTATCATAATCTTTACTGTTTCTTTGAATACTGGGTTTTCTCTTTCCCAATCTGCTACAGTTGGACTAAATGAGTAATAGAAACCATTGAATGAATTCATAAATGAAGTGCCTGAAGCTGTTTGTAGCAGAGAATTGTCTCTTATCTCTCGTAGTAGTTGTACTTGTGGAGCTAGTTCACTACCAAATGTAGCAGTTGCAATTAGACATCCGCCTGTTTTATCTTGTGATTTATTTTCAGTAGGAGGTTGATCTTCAATCGATGTTTGATTTACTCCCTGCAGATAGCCAGTTCCAATAATTTCTATTTTATTATTACCAGAACCTGTAAAATTTAGTGTGATAAATGAAATATTGTCATTGAGTTTTATTGTTGGAAAATATTCCTCTCCATTAATATAAAAAGTAAAATTTCCACTCAAAAGAGTTTGCGGAAGATATACCTCACCTAAATTATTTTCAAGACTGCTAGAAACATAAAGAGTTAAGCGTTTTTGTTCTTCATCAAACTCAAAATCTTGTATGTCAAAGTTTGCAACAGTTTCAACTTCAAATGCATATCCACCTGTTTTTACATCTAATCGATTTACAAGTCCAGTTTTATCAGAAAGTAATTGACCAAATGCAGGTGTAATTACTAAAAGTAAAAGAAATGAAATAAATAATTTTGATTTCAATTTATGCAGTTATCTGAGGTATTCTTTGTCGTAATTCTTTATCTTGCGCAATTCTTGGATGCATTGGATCAGCCAAGATAACTTCAAACCAGTAATGCATGCCATCTTTATAGACAAAGTATGAACCCAAAAGTTTCATGTTAGGATATCTTTGTAGTACTCTTCTTACTGCAACTGTTTTCATGTCATCATCTGCCTTGATTCTGGTAACACCAAGATGTTTTGGTCTTCTACCAGCAACTGGTCTTTGTTTTCGCATACCACCAGTACCAACTCTCATTCTAACAACAACAATTCCCTGTTTTGCCTTGTAGCCTAATCTTCGGGCTCTCTGCAAACGACTTGGTCTATCTATTCTAATAACGGCATTTTCTTTACGCCATTGTACTATTCTCTCTCTGATTTCAGGAGTGTTTTCTTTCCATAGTTTGATCCAAGTCTTATCTTGTATGCTAGGCATATCGATTTTAATAAAATCCCCTTTAATAACTGTAAATCGTCAAATGTGGCTAAAACACTAGAGAATCAAAATGTTCCTTGAGTGGCGCTCACAAAGCACACACTCAAAGAGTATCTCCGCAGAAAACTCGATAAATAAAATCACGCTTAGTCATTAAAAAGTATTCCTGAGCATAGCTTTGAGATTTTTATTAAGTAATCACAAAGTGACAAAGATGAAAACAAGGCAGTATTCGCTTATCATGGTATTGATAATATTCAGTGCCGTATTATTGCCAAGTGTTTACGCTACACCAACTGTTGAAATTTTAATGGAGAAGACTATTTTTAGATACTGTGAAAAATTATTTTACACCATAGAAGTCTCAGAAGTTACAGGAGAACCTGCAATTATCCACATCAGAGACCAAGCAGACAAAGAAAGTAGTGCAATATCGATTCCAATATACAATCAAACAAATCCAATTCCTTCAATGATTCCTTTTGAGGCAGAAATTTTTCCACTAGGCAAATATTTCATAGATGTAGAATATGCAGGTACAAAAGACAGCGCAGAATTTGATTTAATTGATTCAGAAAATGTCTGCATTCCTGCATTGATGAAACAAGTTGCATTTAGTTGGATTAATGACAAAATGTCAGATGGATTTTTCATAGATGCAATAAACAAATTTGTAGACAAAAATATTATCAACATACCAGATAAAATAAATGAAAAAAATCTTGATAGCATACACATTCCAAAATGGATAAAAAATATAGCAGGATGGTGGCTTGAAGATAAAATTTCAGATAATGAATTTTCTCAAGTAATTCAATACCTAATTAATAAAGAGATTATTGTAATTTAAAAATAAACCACACTATTTAGAATAGTTTTTAATAAGAAATTTTTTACTAAGATGAAATTATTTCTTGCTCTTGCTTGCTTTGGACATTATAGCCAGCACAAGTCCAATAGTACCTGCAATAATAAATGAACCAACTAGTCCAATGATTAATTGAGTTCCAAGTCCTCTAGCAGGAGCTTCAGAAGTTGGCTCAGCTACACAAACACCATCTGTTAGAACAGTGCCAGGTCCACATCTTTCATCTAAAACACAAACACCGTCTTTGAGAACTGTTCCGACACCACATTCAGTTTTTGGTGCTTCATCTGTTGGGGTTTCTTCTGGTATTTGTTCTTCAACTATACATTCACCTAGATAATCCAAATTAACTTCTGCAGCATTTAATTGACATTTGTTGCCATAAGTCACACTATCAACACCACAAACTGGAGCATATTCCAATGTACATGCAACTGGTGTGTCTTCAACTGCTGGTTCTTCAACAGGTTCAGTCACAGATGAACCTAATTGAGAGCCAATAATTTCAACTTCTTCAGTTCCAGTAGGTAATTCAATACTTAGAGTTCTACTTTGAGGAGTTGTCTCAATTTCAGAAAATGTGGGTTCATCACCGTCTGCTAAAACAATAAAGTCATCATCATCTCCTTGATAAATAGAATCAAAGAAGCTTCGTTCAAATGTAATTTCCAAAGTTCCAGGTGAGCTAGAAACATCCACGCTGATAACTAGTGAGACAAAATCAGTATCGGCATCTATTCCAGAAACAGTTACTCCATTACCAGTATATTCAACATCATAAGATGTACCACCTACATCTACTGAAGCAGTCTCTGCATAAACAAACGCCGAAGAAAATATTGCAACAATGATTAATCCAATTGAGATTTTGGCTAGTGAACCTATACTAGGCATATTTTTCCCCAATCTTTGAAATTGCATATTCATATTTTGATTTTTCTGCACAAAGATTAACCTCCAAATCCGTCTTAAAAAGAATGAGACGAGATTTAATCACGTATCAGTCAAGCTTTTTTAGTTATTTTTATTCGTGTAATATTCAGATTACGCCCCGGAGTATTTGGATAATTTTTTCTCCGATTATATTAGCTGCCAGAGATTGAGCCTCTTTTGTTTGGGCACCAATGTGTGGGGTAAGAATCACATTATCTAGTTCTGCCAATTTGTTTCCTGTTGCAGGCTCTTTCTCAAAAACATCCAATGCCGCACCACCCAAATTACCATTTTTTAGTGCCTCATACAAAGCATCCTCATCAACTACTCCTCCCCTTGAAGTGTTGATAATTTTTGCAGTCTTTTTCATAGTAGACATTTTTTGAGCATTAAGCAAATGATATGTAGAATCCAACAATGGAACATGAATTGAAACATAATCAGAACTTTGCAACAAAGTATCTAAATCAGATTTCATCAATCCAACTTCTTTGGCAAATTCTTCATCAATTGGAATTACATCATAACCAATAATATTCATGTTAAGTGCTCTTGCAAGTCGTCCTAATCTTTTTCCAATATTTCCCAGTCCAACAATTCCAAGATATTTTCCTCTAAGTTCTGTTCCTTTTAATTCATTTTTTAGCCATTGTCCATTTCGAATTGCCCTATCTCCTCTTGCAGTTTGTCTTGCCAATGACAACATTAATCCTAAAACTAGTTCAGCAACGGCATTCATTGCCCCCTCTGCTGCATTAATTACACGAATATTTTTTTCTTTAGCTGCCACTTGATCAACATTGTCTAGTCCAACTCCAACACGGGCAATAATTTTACACTTGTCAGCTTTTTCAATCATCTCTTTTGTAAGAGTGGTTCTGCTTCTAACAATTACAATGTTGAAATTGGAAATTTTTTCTTTGATTTGATCAGGAGTAATTTTTGGTTCATATGAAACTTTCAAGCCATTATCTTGTAATATTTTATTTAAAACAGGATCTACTTCGTCACATATCAAAACAGAATCGTCAAATCCCATGAAATAAAGAAAAAATCCATAGAATATAATTCATTAAAAATTGAAAAATAGAAAAAGATAGGGTGTTACTACCTATGGTATTGGTGGTAGTGTTGGTACAATATCCCATAAGGGTAATGCACCATCTGCTATTTTCTCAGAAGCAACTTCATCAGTGTATAGACCATGAACATTGAGTGCTGGGTGTGCAATACTGTTCATTCCCATTGGTGGGACAGCGTTGCTTGGGTTGCCCAATGCATAAGCATATGATGGTACTGGTGCTGGAATAACTCCTGCATCGACCAATCTTGGGTTCAATCCAAATGGATCACCTGCTACAAATACTGTAGCTGCGCCAGTGTAAATTGCTGCATAGTCGTGATTAACTGCTGCATATGCACCTGGTTCATCAAATACCAAATCAACGATCATTCCTTGTGAGCCACCTAGCATCCATGTTTCGGTTGCTCCGGATTGTACTCTGTTACCTTGTGTAACTCTGTCCAAAATTTCTCCAACAATGTGGAAGAATACTGGTTCGTTACCTTGGTTTTCAACAAAGAGTCTCACATGTTGACCATTCTCAACGAACAAAGGTTGTGATTGGTACTGCTTTAGTTCAAGTCCATTCCATGGTTGTGCAACAAAGATGTTCTTGTTTGCATCGCCTTTAACGAGCAAGTTGTGAACCATGTTTGGTACATAACCAAATTGCATTCCGTTAACAACTGTTGCAGTGTTATGATGTTGGAACATTGCTCCTGCATCATAGTTGCCTTCAGGTGTAAGGTACAATTGGTTGTATTGGAGTGTGAACTCTAATGCATCTGCATCGTAGAACTGTCTGTCTAAAGATACTTTGCCGTTATTAACTGAGGTTTTCTCTACCGCTAGTTTCTTGTATCCATTGACTGGGTCAACGATTGCAATTCCGTACATGCCGGAAAGAACGTGTTGATCCATACCAATTAGGTGGACACCGGAACAATGGTATTTGAAAATACCAGCTGATTCAGCAATGTAGCAGTACTGACTTGTTTCACCCGGGTTAACGGATTCAAAGTTTCCTGCTGACATTTGTGATGCATGCATGTCGTTACCGTGACCAGTAACTTCATCTGCTGGAATTGTTAGTGTCATTTTTACGACATCACCTTGAGTGACTCTTAGTGTTGGTCCTGGGACTTGTCCACTAAAGGTCATTGCATTGTATGTCTTTCCTCCCATAATTGGAAGTGTAACACTTTCACCAGTCAAATTAAACTCGACGACATTTCGTCCAGTTTCTGCTAGTGCACCACAATCAGTTACTGCGAATGCCTGTGGCATTACAAGCTGTAAACCACCCATTTGGTGGATTTGTTCAATTACATTGGCATCCATTTTTGAGGTGTCAAGTGATTGTCCACTAAGTTGGGTTTGTGTGTATGTGCTTCCGAATAGCGTTGCTCCGATTACAGCAACTGCTGCAATTGTAAAGAGCATACTGATACGCTTATTCATTGAGAAACGGGACTAGCAGATCCTATATAATAATTCGCATTGATTCTTAAAAATAGTAAACGTGAATTGAAAAAAACGCCAGAAAAAGAATGAATAGTGGGAAATTAAAGGCAAGATTGATTTGAAATTTAGACTAGATGAAGATTCTTTGGGAAAAGTCAAAATCCCATCTGATGCATATTATGGAGCATTTACAGGAAGAGCAATTAAACAATATCATGTAACAGGTAACAAAGCACATGCTAATTTGATCAAGTCATTTGTCATGATTAAACGATCTGCCGCAGTAGCAAATATGAAAACAAATTCAATAGATGCAAAACGTGGAAAGACAATAGTTGCAGCATGTGATAAAATATTGTCTGGAAAACATGTTGATCAATTTGTAATAGATATGATCAATTCGGGTGCAGGAACCGCATTTAACATGAATGCAAACGAAGTCATTGCAAATGTAGCACTAGAGATATTACACAAAAAGAAGGGTCAGTACCAGTATTTACATCCAAATGATCATGTAAACATGTCACAGTCAAGTAACGACACATATCCAACTGCAATGCATGTTGCAATTTTGATAAATCTTAAAGATGTAATTCCTGCAATTGACATACTAATAAAATCATTAACAAAAAAGGCAAAAGAATTTTCTTCGTTTAAAAAAATTGGAAGAACCCATTTGATGGATGCATTACCTGTAACTCTTGGAAGTGAATTTGCAGCCTACGCTACAGCCATTACAAAAGCACGAAATGTAATTGTTTTGTCTCAAAAGGAGTTACAAAATGTGGCATTGGGTGGAACCGCAGTGGGTACTGGTGCAAACACACCAAAAGGATATAGAAAAATTGCAATAGCAGAACTTGCAAAGATTTCAAAGCTATCACTAATGCCAGAAAAAGACATGCAGTATTCATTGCAAAGTAAATTTGCAGTTGCAAATCTTTCAGGTGCATTACGTAACTTGGCACTTGAGATTGGCAAACTTGCAAATGACATTAGACTAATGGCATCAGGTCCAATTGCAGGATTATCAGAATTGGAAATACCTGCTGTTCATGCAGGCTCATCTATCATGCCAGGCAAAGTAAATCCATCATTAGCAGAATGTATGAACATGATTTGTTTTAACATCATTGGAAATGATACTGCAGTATCTTATGCAGCTCAAAGTGGACAGTTTGAGCTAAATGTAATGTTACCAGGTATGCTAAAGTGCATACTAGAATCCACAGATATGCTGAAAAATTTCTTGCCAATATTTTCTGCAAATCTAATAGATGGATTAACTGCAAACAAGGATAAACTCCGAAAGAATATAGAAAATAGTCCAGTAATTGTAACACTACTTACACCAAAAATTGGCTATCTAAAATCTGCAGAATTATTCAAAGAATCTATAAAGACTGGAAAAACCATTAGAGAATTAGTAACATCAAAGAAATTGATGAACAATAAAGAAATTGATGCATTGTTTGGATAAATCATGGCAAAAATTTTTGTAGAAACATACGGATGTTCTGCTAGCTTTGCAGACTCTGAGATGATTTCAGGACTAATTGTAAACGGAGGTCACACTCTTGCCAAAGATTCTTCAGAATCTGATTTGAATATTGTTGTTACATGCTCTGTCAAAGATTCAACAGCAAACAAGATGATGCATAGAATCAGGTCATTAAACTCAAAACCTCTTGTTGTTGCAGGTTGTCTTCCAAAAGCTGAGAAGAATACGGTAGAAAAAATTACAGAGAAAGCCAGTTTGTTAGGACCAAACTCATTGGGAAAGACATTACAGATAATAGATTCTACATTGAGAGGAATAAGACAAGTAGCACTAGAAGATTCGGATTTATCAAAAGTAGGATTGCCAAAAGTAAGATTGAATCCAGTTGTAGGAATTGTAGAGATAGCCAGTGGATGTATGAGTGAATGTACTTTTTGTCAGACTAAATTAGCAAAAGGGGATCTTACGAGTTACAGAATAGGAGACATTGTAAGACAAGTTGAAACTGAAATTAGTGAAGGATGTAAAGAAATTTGGCTTACATCTACAGATAATGGATGTTATGGGTTTGATATCGATACAGATTTACCAACTTTAGTAAAAGCAGTATCTGAAATTCCACAAGATTTCATGATACGTGTTGGCATGATGAATCCAATGTATATGCCAAGAATAAAAGAAGAATTGATAAAATCTTATGACAGTGACAAAGTCTACAAATTTCTTCACATACCAGTACAAAGCGGCAGTGACAAAGTCCTAAATGATATGAAAAGAGGACACACAGTAAAAACAGTTAGAGAAGTTATAAAAAAAGCCAAAGAGCGATTTACAAACTTTACAATATCAACAGATGTCATAGTAGGCTTTCCATCAGAAACCAAGAATGATTTTGAGAAAACAGTTGAACTCATAAATGAAATACGTCCGGACATGGTTAATCTTTCAAAATATAGTGCAAGACCAGGCACAGAAGCTGCAGAGTGGGATCAAATAGAGACATCAGAAGTAAAAAGTAGAAGTAAAGTCATCTTTGATCTGATAAACAAAATATCATTAGAAAACAACCAGAAATGGATCGGGTGGAAGGGCAAAGTTTTGTTTGATGAGGAAACAAATGAAGGCATCAAAGGAAGAAACTTTGCATACAAACCTGTAGTTGTAAAAGAAGAAATCAAGATCGGGCAAACACGCATAGTCGAAATAGTGGATGCAACTACGCGTAGCATTCTAGGAAAGATCGCAAGCTAAATTTTTTAGATCGGAAATTTGATTAAAATAACGTAAGAAGGTTTTTTATCCAAATTAGAGAATAATATTTGAAATGAGTTTTCAAGTAAAAGAACCAATCTTAGTTATCGGTTTAGGTGGAGCAGGCTCAAAATTAGCAATACAAGCAAAAGAGGCTCTAAACTCAGATTGTCTAATAATTAGTAATGATCAAAAAGACCTTCAATCAAGCTGTAGTTCAATCAAGGTCTCAACTGATTCAGTCATTAATCCATCTGTTCAATTAATCAGAGGCTCAGCATACAAAGTTGCAGATCAGATAAAATCAAAGATTTCAAATTATTCTACAATTGTACTCATGACAAATCTGGCAGGAAAAACAGGGTCAGCAATATCACCAGTAGTTTCAGAAATTTGCAAAGAATCAGGCAAGGGACTTGTTTCATTTGCCATAATGCCATTCAAATATGAAAAAGACAGAATTTTCAATTCTGGTGTTTCACTAAAAAGAGTAAAAGCAAATTCAGAATGCACTATTGTGTTAGATAATGATTCACTTTTAGAAAGTAATCCAGACTTGAGCCCAAAGACATGTTATGACATTGCAAATAATGCCATAATGCACGTGATTGGTTCCTTAAGATCTTCAGAAATATCAAATCAAACAAATATTCTAACTACAAGTAAAGATGGACAAAATCTAGAAGAATCATTAAGAGATTCACTCAAAATGCTCTATGAAAATGCACCACCAAACGCAGTAAAACGCTCAATGCTTTATGTCGTTGGAGGAAACAACATTCCAGTTGGAATTCTCAATTCAATTACAAATCTAACCAGTGGAATACTAAGTGAAAGCAGTGCTCAAGTAGATTTGACATCATCTTCTAAAGAATCTAAAATAGTAATGTTATCTTCAATCCAAGGAATGACAAAATTTGAAAAATATGACCCACTTGGAATGATTCCACAAGAGGACACACTAGACTGGTCACACCCAGACTGTAGTATTGACTATAAACTGAATCTATATCAATTAGAATAAAATAATTTTATAACAATTTTTTAATAAAAATAGAATTTTCTATTTAGATTTTTTCTTTACTTCTTTAGATGGTGTTTCTTTCTTTACTTCTTTAGATGGTGTTTCTTTCTTTACTTCTTTGATTGGTGTTTCTTTCTTTACTTCTTTGATTGGTGTTTCTTTCTTTACTTCTTTAGCTAGTGTTTCTTTCTTTACTTCTTTGATTGGTGCATCTGTTGTTACATCCTTGACAGGTGTTTCTTTCTTTGAATCTTTAGATGATTTACCTTTCTTTACTTCTTTATCTGGTGTGTCTTTAGATTCTTTTTCATCAGCATATGGTGAAACTAAAACATATCCTTCATCAGTTTTACTCATTCTAACTCTAATTTTTCTTGGAGGACTTCTAACTCCTTTTGACCAAATTTGATGAGCAAGATCTTCCTCAATTCGGATATCTGCTGTTTTCATATGATGACGAGCAAATTCTTTAATCATGTTAATAGCTCTAGGGGCACGATGTGTATCTACGGAAAGTAAAACTTTACCCAAATTGATAGTATAGACTCTTTCTAATTCTTGAGACAACTATCCAACCTCCACATCTGTTGATCTCCAAGCTCTACGTTTTGGATTTGATCTAACGGTTCTCTTTGTTCTTAGAATAATCCAAGCTGGCACAGGTGAAGTCTGTCTTGTCTTTTTTAACAGACGTATTTTTCTTGGAGATGACTTGCGTGCAGCCATAATTTTCAGGCACGAAGAGCTCTTTTTAAATGAATCTCAGAGATTTAATCGATTTGCTATTTGTTTTAGGATTCTTGCAGATGCGCCCCAGATAATTTTATTTTGATATTCAAATGTATACATTTCTTGAATTCTTTGGTGAGTTGGATTTAGATCATCTGCCATTGTTTTCAAAAAAGATTTGAGAGGTATGTGTAGTATTTTTTCCACTTCAGAATTGGCTGAAAGTGACGTAATTTCATCAACTATTGAAACAAATGGTAAGATAGTGAACCCAGAATTAAGAGTTACAACCGGTTCTAGTTGTCCTGTCACTTGGTTTTTTGAAATTCTTAAACCTATTTCTTCTCGAGTTTCACGCAATGCAGTTTCTAAAAGATCAGAATCACTTGGATCAAATTTTCCACCTGGAAATGAAATTTCCCCAGCATGTAATTTGAGATGCTTTGGTTTTTCAGTCATCAAAATAATTGGATCTTCACCATAAATCACAACAAGTATTGATGCAAGATTATTTGTTCCATAATGTTCTATGACGGGATCGATTTTACTTGAAAGTAAAGAACGTAGTAATTCCAAGTCCACTATGATTATAGTGATTATCTATTTTATTGAGTTTGCGTTTAAAGGTTTTAACCAAGTTAAATTTGAGATTATTTATGGCGGTCATCTACGAAATAAACCCACCAAAAATTCCAGAAGGTATCAAAGCATCAAATGAGGAAACAAATTCATTATTATCAAAACTTGTACAAAGAGTTTCAGATATCAGTATGTTATGTGACGGTATTCATGTAACAGATTCTGTTTTGGGAACTAGACGAGTTTCAGCATTAACCACAGGAAAAATACTGAAGACAAACCATCCTAATTTGCAAATTACAATAAGTATGCGTGTAAGAGACAAAGACATGGATTCGATTAAACAAATAGTGCAAGAATCAATAGATCTGAAATTAGACGGAATTCTCGTTCTGAAAGGTGATCCATCAAAAGAGAATCCAACAGATTCAGGTTTGATTCCAAGTCATGTCGTTAAGCAGCTAAACGAATTAGGTTATGGCAAGAAAATAAACTTCTTTTTATCATTGCCTAGTAATCCTAACTTTGAAAAAATTCAAAAAAAAATTACTGCTGCACCTAAGGGTTTTATGACACAAGTGATTCATTCAACAGAACAGGTGCAAAGAATTTCTAACAAATTAAGACCAGGTGGATTTAGAATTATTCCATGTGTTTTGTTGCCTACGGAAAAAAATGAGAATTCTGCAAAGTTTTTGGAATTAGATTGGTCAGGCTACAAAGAAAATCCTGCTAATTTTATCAGACAGATTCACAGTATTGCAGGAGATGTACTAATCACATCGCCTAATGATTTTACATTTGCAGAAGAGACACTAAAGAAGATCTAAAGTACGAAATATTGCGATTTAGGATGATGCACTACAATTGCAGCCGTTGATTGTTCTGGAATAATTTGTCCAGATTCTTGGTCTAACACCATTCCAGATTTTTCAGGTTGTAATATCTTCCAAACTAGATTATGTTGTAAGATATCAGGGCAACTTGGAAAACCCCAACTGTATCGAAGGCCTCCTTTTTCAAGTTTTAATTCAGATTTTATTTTACGATTTATCCATTCGGCTAATGCCTCAGCTACTTCAACTGCTAAACCATGCAAATAATATGCATCAGCATACTTGTCTTCTTTATTCCATTTTTCTATAACATCTGAAACTTTGTTTCCAACCGTAACTGCTTGAAATGCAACAATGTCATCTTCCCCAAAATAATCAGTAAGACAAAGATGACTAGACTTGGAAGAGCGTGGAAAATCAAACTCTACACTTGTACCGTTTGGATTATCAACTTGTAGTTTTCTATCTTTATTGTGACATTTGAAATAGCCATAAACTATTTCGGGTTCAAACAATTTTTCTCGAATTATTCGAATCTTCCATTCATTTAGTAATGTTTCATGATCTGCTTCAGAATCAGCACCTGCTTTTCCACGTAGACCCCAAGATAACTTGAATAGAGATTTTTTGTCAATCAATTCCCAAACTTCACCCATATTGATTTGAGCAGATTTCAATCTGATTGGTTCTCCAATTATTGGAGGAGTAGGCGGAATTACAGGTTGGATGTCGCTTTTTGGAAGATTTGAAGTATCAATGACAGCAGTAGATCTTTCTTTCCAACTTTCAAGCTTCTCTTTCCATTGTACCAAAAATTTAGGTTTTTCATTTGAAACTAGTGTATCCATTGTTTTCAGACCTTCAAACATTGTGTTACAATAAAATACTCCAGATTCGTAGATGCCACCTTCTTTTGCAATTCTGTTAATATAGTTACTATTGATGGCAGCACCACCACATAGAATCGGAATATTCATGTTGTTTTTTCTTGCATGCTCAATGAAATACTGCATCTGCTTTGATGTTGATACCAAAAGTGCAGATAATCCAATAGCATCTGGTTTTACTTCGTCTATTTTTTCTAAGAATTTTTGTAGAGGCACTTGCTTGCCCAGATCATAAACAGTGTAACCGTTATTTTGAAAGATAGTCTTTACCAAATTCTTTCCAATGTCATGAACGTCGCCGTAGACGGTTCCAAGTACAAGCTTTCCTTTAGATGTGCCTTCTTCTTTAATCAGATATTTTTCTAATTCTCCTACTGCTGCCTTCATGCATTCAGCAGATTTGAGAACAAATGGTAGGATCAGTTCGCCTGAGCCAAATTTATCACCAACTTCTTTCATTGCAGGAAGTAAATCCTCATTTAGTGTTCTAATTGCCCCTTCATGAGTAATTGCAGGAGAGATATTTAGAGAAAGAATGCTGTTATGTTCTTCAATAATTTCATTTTTACCTATCTTTTCTGCAATAGCAGAAACAACATCGTTTTGAATTCCATCTTTTAATCTATTTACAATTCTAAAGTTTGCACGTTTTCCAGGAGGCCAAGTTGGATCTACATCAATTTTTTTGGAAGTGCTAGTATCTTGCGCACCTGTCTTTTCAAAATAGATAATTAATTCAGATAATGCATTTAGATGAGTATTAAATATTAGATCTTCAGCTAGTTTTTTTTCTTTTGCATCGATTTCCCCATAAGGAATTATTTCTTTTGCATTTACAATAGCTGTATCCAGACCAGATTTTACTGCATGATACAAAAATGCAGAGTTGAGGACTTTTCGTGCATATGGAGCTAATCCAAAACTAATATTGCTCAATCCCAAAGTTGTAAATGAGTTTGGAAATTTTTCTTTTACAAGTCTGATACCTTCCAGAGTGTTTTTTCCCGCATCTAAAAATTCATCTTCTCCAGTAGCAAGTGTGAATGTAAGAACATCAAAAATAAATTGTTCAATTTTTAATCCATATTTTTTTCCTGTTTCATAAAGTAATTCTGCAGTTTCAACTTTCTCTTGAGGAGTTTTTGCCATACCTTTTGGCCCAATACATAATGCAATTGCAGGTAAACCGTACTTTGCCATTATTGGTGCAAGTCTTTCAAATCTACTTCCATCTCCTTCCAGATTAATAGAATTAATTATCGGTCTTCCAGGAATTTGTTCTACAGCTGCTTCTATCACATCCGGATCTGTAGAGTCAATTACAAGCGGAGCATCAATTTCCAAGCTTAATTTTTTAACAAGATTCAGCATGAATTGACGTTCATCAGCTCGCTCAGTAGTGGCAACACAAACATCAAGACAGTGTGCACCGTCTTCTGCCTGGATTCTTGCTAAATCAACTAATCCATCATAATCATCATTGAGTACAAGCTGTTTTGCTTTTCTGGAACCTTGTGTGTTGATTCTCTCTCCAATGATCAGAGGCGGCGGTAATTGCTTCAAATCAACGGCTTTTAGTGCAGAGCTAACTCTAGGGACAGTCAATGTGATAAATTCTCCTCAGTTTTTCTAAATACTTAACCCTTGATAGAATAGGCTTTTTCGTCAATTACTTTTCTTAGTACAGCAATATGTTCAGGATTTGTTCCACAACAACCTCCAATTATTCGAACTTTTTTGTATTGTTTAAGAAAATCACCAAGTACTTCGCCCATTTTTTCAGGAGTCATCTTGTATACTGCTTGTCCACCCTGATTTTCAGGCATACCTGCATTAGGAACTACCAACAGATCATGCTCATTTTGCTCATCAAGCCATCTAACACTTGGAGTCATTTCAATTGGACCTGTAGAGCAATTCAAACCAAAAACATCAATCCCCATATCAGATACAGTTGTGTATGCAGCTTGAATGTTTGTTCCAAGTAACATTTTTCCATATTGATCCAAGGTTGTATTTGCAATAATTGGAACTTTTTTTCCAGTTTTTTTCATTGCACCATGACATGCTTCAATAGCAAGTTTTACTTCCAAGATATCTTGACTTGTTTCAATTAAAAGAGCGTCCACCCCGCCAAGAATTAGACCTTCAGCTTGTAATTCAAATGCATCTTTAATTTCATCGAGTGGTTTTTGTCCCAAGTCAGGATCATTTGAGCTTGGAAGATAACCTGTAGGTCCCATTGAACCAACCACGTATCTAGATTTGTCAGTATATGCTGAGCAAACTTCAACTGCTAGTTTAGCTATTTTTTTGTTGAAGTCTACTGTTTGATTACCAAATCCATATTCATCTAGTTTTATTTTGTTTGAACCAAAGGAGTTAGTTTCAATACAGTCAGAACCTGCATCCAGATAATTTTTGTGAATTTGTTCAATCCATTCTGGATGTGTTAAGACTAAACCATCATTAAAACCGTCTTGATTATTTGGAAAATCTTCAGGTTTGGGATTATGTTTTTGAATCTCAGTTCCCATTGCCCCATCAAAAAGCAAGATTCTGTTTTGCAATGCAGTAAGAAAAGACTCTTTTTGTACCAATTTATTTTTAGAATGTTTCCAGCAGTTTAACTCTTTTGAGAAAAATAATCCACACAATCAGGGGAATTGGCACTTATGTTGAAATTAGGTAAAGAAAGAAATTTTGTATATTTATGCAAAAAATACAATTAAACAACCTAGTTCGTAGCGCTACTTTTTTTCAGCATGCTGGAATTTCCATTGTATTTGTGTTCTTGCCCATCATGGCAATGGAAGTAACAGATTCTGTTTTCGAAATTGGGCTAATAATTGCATCATTTAGTTTTGCCGAGATTTTATCTCAAATTTACTTTGGACGACATTCAGATAAGAAAGGAACTAGGCTGAAATTCATCAGAATAGGCTTCATTGGATGTGCCATAGCTTTTGGACTACATTATTTTGCAGATGATGTGGGATTATTACTTTTAGCCAGAATTGGCGCTGGAGTTGCAAGTGGGATAATGGTTCCTTCTATGATTGCTTATACGTATGAAGCAAATCATGAAAAAAAACGAGCATTAACTGTAATTTCATTTCATGCATTAGGGTGGTTAGCAGGAACTGCTGCTGCAGGAATTGTAAATGACATCAAACTAACTTTTTTGATTAGTGGAGTTTTCTTTTTGATAGGATTGTTATTTACAATTAAGATGCCAAATACATTACAAGAAAAAGAACTAACTCCCGGAACTACAAAAAATATAATTATAAAAAATAAATTCCTATTCATATCACTTCTCTTACGACATATTGGTGCATCATCAGTATGGACAATTTTTCCAATAATGCTAATGGAAAAATTAGGTGCGGAACTTTATCAAATTTCAATTGTATATGTAGCAAATACGTTAGCTGCATTTGTTTTAATGAATTTGATGGCAAGTAAAATTAAAATTTCAAATGTAGCAAAATTCAAGATTGGAACTGGCAGTACCACATTTGTCTTTGTTGGACTAGCTTTGATAAATGACTGGTGGATGGCAATGCCATTTATGGCACTTGTAGGTGTTACTTGGGCTCTTTTGTATATTGGAGGAAGTTTTCACTTGATGGAAAATAATCCACGTTCAACATCAACAGGAATTTTTAGTTCAACTATTTCAATTGGAGCTGTTGTAGGACCTATAATTGCAGGTGTAATTGCTTTTGCGTTTAATTATGTATCTGTAATGTATTTTGCAATTGCAATAATCATTGTTGCATTTGGAGTGTCACTGAAAATAAAATCATAGAAGATTTAACGCAATCCCCATCTAGACATGACTTTATTTTCAAGTCTCTTGAAAATTATTCCATCAATTGCAATACCCACCATCATTATTACTAACATTATTGCAAACACCTGAGAGATATCATTTAGCTGCCGTCCTACATTGAGCAAAAATCCCAATCCTAGAAATGAAAATAGTAATTCAGCCCCAATTACTCCTCTCCATGCAAAAGCCCATCCTTGTTTGAAGCCAGAAATCAAATATGGAAATGCTGCAGGAATTAAGACGTATATAGCCAGTTGAGTTCCTTTTGCGCCCATATTTCTTGCAGCCTCGATATAATGCGGATTAATATTTTTGACTCCAGTATAGGTAGCAATTGTTACTGCAAACATAGAACCAATTGCAGTAACAAAGATGATTCCACCATCTGTTAATCCAAACCAGAGTATTGCAAGCGGCACCCAAGCAACAGAGGGAATTGATTGCAATCCTAAAACCAATGAACCTATGGTTTGATTTACAATCTCCACTCTTGCCATAAAAATACCAAGCAACATCCCACCAACTATTGCAATTGCCAATCCAATTATCAATCTCAAAATACTAGTTCCTATTCCAAAGAACAGACTTCCATCAGATGCAGTATACACTAAATCTTCAGCTACCTCATAAGGAGAAGGAAAAAGATTGTTGGGCCAGATATTTGTCATCGAGACAAGCTGCCAAATAGATATGAGTGCTATATAGAAAATAATTTGTTTTGTCAGAGTAATTTTTTTCATAAAATATCACTTAACTTTTCTTTACCTCAGGTCGTAGTTCAGATAAAATTTCTTGTT
>JABFSW010000048.1 GCA_013140415.1 Nitrosarchaeum sp. | reverse complement strand
ACATAAAATTTGAAGATGCAAAACTTAATTCGTTTGTATCAAGAATAGTTTTTAGAGCAGGAAAACATATCAGTTCTGCATATCCTATTTCAGACTTGGCATTAGAAGGAAATCATAGAATATCCGTACTATATCAAAAAGAAGTTACCCCAAAAGGAACAAGTTTTACAATAAGAAAATTTAAACAGGATCCATACTCTGTTGTGGATTTAATATCGTTTGGAACTATTAGTGTAGATATTGCAGCATACTTGTGGATGTTAATGGAAGCAAAAATGTCAATTATGGTTATTGGTTCTACAGGTAGTGGAAAAACCACCATTCTAAATGCAATAACAGGATTAATCAATCCAGATTACAAAATATTTTCTGTTGAAGACGTAGCAGAAATTAACATTAAACATGAAAACTGGTTTAGTCTAATTGCCAGAACAGGATTTGGTCCAAGCGGTGAGGGAGAAATTGGATTATATGATCTTATAAAATCAGGTGTAAGACATAGACCTGATTATATTGTAGTCGGAGAAATTAGAGGCTCAGAAGCATATGTCATGTTTCAAGCTATGGCAACAGGACATGGGGGTCTATGTACAATGCATGCAGATAGTTTAGAATCAGCAGGTAAAAGATTACAACAAAAACCAATGGACATACCACCATCATATCTATCTTTGATGAATTGTGCCATAATAATTAGAAGAGTAAAGGGAGAAAATGGAAAGAGCACTAGAAAAGCTATTTCTGTTCAGGAGATCAACACTGCAGATTCATATAATTCAGTATTCAAATGGGATCCAAAATCAGACTACTTTAATGCACAGTTAGAAAACAGTACAATGCTACATAGAATTGCAGAGCAGACAGGTAAAGACACAGAGCAGATATTTGATGAATATGAAAAAAGAAAGATTGTTTTAAAATGGTTGCTACAACATGGAATTAGAAGTTATGCTAAAGTAGCAGACAATATTGGAAAATATTATAGAGATCCAGAAACATTGATGAAAAAAATAGAGCATGGGGGATAAATTGTCTTTTTTAAAAAACTATGAGCAAAAAGACAAGCAGAAAAAGATAGACAAGAAAATAGATTCAGAACTACCTTTTTTCATCACGATAGTTACATTATTGGCAACAAGTGGATTTGGGCCATATTCAATTTTTAGTAAAATCAAAGATATGGAACTTTTACCAAATGTAAGAAACGAAGCTGTGAGAATTTTGAAAAAAATCGACATGCTAGGTATGGACCCATTAACTGTTATGACTGAGATAAAAGACAAAGGGCAATCTAATTTTGGAGAGTTTCTAAGTGGTTATGTATCAGCAATTCAAAGTGGCGGAGATGTAGTAAACTATCTTAAAGCTAAAATGAATGGTGCTTTTGATCTTTATGAAAGTGCTCAAAAAGGACTAGTTGAGAAAGTCAAAGCGTTAGTAGACACATACATGACAATGCAAATTGTTATTTTAGCAGTATACATCATAATTACTGCAACCACTACAGGAGGCATGGGCACACCATCGTTAAAAACAGATGTTGATCCTCTTTATTTGGTAATTATCATGCCACCTCTAGTTTCAGGATTATTTTTGTTTCTTGCAAAATCAATAAACAAATCAAAGATAAAAGAAGAGGATTTAAAAAAAACCATATTATTTGGTGCCCCTGGAATTATTGTAGCTGTTGTAATAATTTTTCTAGAATTAATACCTGATTATGATTTGTATATTTTGGGAGGAATGCTGATTGTGGCTGCATTATGGCCTGCACTAAAATTCCAAAATAAATACAAATTTTCCCTTGATGCCGAAGCTGCATCATCCATAATTCTCAGAGATGTTGCAGAAGCAAGAAAAGCAGGACTTGGTCCTGAAAAATGTGTCATTAAAGCAACAAAAAGAAAAGATTTCAGGCTATTTAACAAAGTAGCAAACGGAATTTCAAACAAGCTAGAATGGGGCATGTCATTAGAAGATATTTTCCAATTTATTAAAAAAGAAACTACAGATTTTCAAATTTTAATTAATTTCAAAGTTTTATTTGAGATTATTTCATCTGGCGGAGGTAATGTTAACACATTGAATACATTAGCAGATATTTCAGAAAAAATTAGAAATATTGAAAAATCAAAGAGAGAGATGCTAAAACCGTATGTGTTGGTAGGGTTTATGTTAATAGGAATTACAGGATTTACAACACTGTTGGTAATTGATTCCCTTACTGGTTTAGGAACAGAACTAGAAACAGATGATGTAAAGAGAGGCACATTACAACTAGAATCAAATGCTCGTTTTGAGTTATTAGGCATAGCAATTTTAGTGCAATCTTGGCTATCTGGATTGTTTTTGGGTAAAATCACCACTGGGTCATATTCAGCAGGCTTTAGATATTCTGTAATCCTAGTAATAATATCAATAGGGGCAATAGTAATAATTCAATCAAAAATATTTAGCGTGTCTACAATATTTGGTTAGAAAGAGTATGTATTGTAATGTTTCATACTGTTTGATATAACAAAAATATCCCAATTTTTCATAGATTGAAAGCCATTTTTGTGTTACTAACAGTAATTTGCAGTATGTTTGTGATGCCAATTAGTGCTCAAACAACAGCAGAGTTTGGGTATCAGTTACATCCTGAAAAATTATTAGAAAATACTATAGGCACACTACAGATTTTTGTTACTTCAAATGAAATGATGGTGCCAAGATCAATAGATGATCTCAAAGTTACAAGCTCAGATAATTCCATCATACAAGTAATTGATATTCAAGAAAATAACAGTGGGTATACAAAGAACGTACAAATAAAAGCAATAAAACCTGGAATTGCAAGTATTGCATTAGCAGCACCAGGATTTTCATCAAAGGAAATCACATTAGAAGTTTTCAATAACAACAATCATCCTACTCAGATTCTAATGAAAATCACGCCAGATGATTTTCCAATAGATGGACCAAGATTTGGATATGTAACTGTTGAATTAGCAACAACTGGTGGATTACCAACAATTGCATCAGAAGACATTACAGTACATGTAGAAACTCCAAATAAAGACACAGTAAATCTAAGAAATCAAGAACTAGTAATTAAAAAAGGAGAATATTTTGCAACAACTGAATTTGATCTAGTAAATTCAGGCGATGCAATTATTTTTGCAAGTACAGACAATATGAAAAAAATCAGTGAATTTGTTCACATACGTAAACCCACAGAACCGTTACAACTTCAATTATTTGTCATTCCTGAACAATATAGTAGTTTCACTGATTCTGCAGGATATGCAATTGTAGAATTACTTGACGGTAACGGAGATCCTGTAAAAGCAGAAGAAGATATTCATATGAAATTAGGAGTGGAGAACCCAGACGTATCTGTCAATACAAGTCATGATTTTGAAGAAATTCAATTTAGCAATAAGGAACTAGTAATTAAAAAAGGAGAATACTCGGCATATACAACATTTACTCCAAGACCAAATTTGGGAGAATTTACAACAGATTCTGAGCAAACATTTAACATGTTTATTTCAACTAGTGATTATCTTACAAATGGAGATTCATTTACTGTGACTCATGATGAGATGGGGGCGTTGGAAGGAGAAGGACCGTCAGTTACAACAGTGCTTCCATTCTTAACCACTGGTAAAAAAGAGATCATTGCTGTAACCTATTTTGAGACAGAGATTGAAATTTCAAGAGATACAGGAACTAGTACATTAGGGACAACAGATAGAGAAGTCGTTGAAGTTACAGTTCCAGTTATCGCCAAACAAGATTATGAGATTAATTTTGCATCATCAGAATTAGATACTGTAAATCCAATCAACCCAATTATGAAAAAAGGAGAAAATGTAGTACTGGTTTTTGGAGATACTGGAACTGTAAGTCCAGATAATTCTGTAGAATTTTATATTACAGATAATGAAGGTGTAAAAACAATAACAGGTACACCGATAGGACCAATAACAGATGACATTAGCTTAACCATAGAACCACTAGTATCGATGATTTTAGCAGGAAGTGAATTTCCGGCTATAGCATATTTAGCAGAGTCTGAAACAGAAGAAGAAACGGTTACGACAGAAGATGCTGAAGAGAATGGAAGAATGGGCATAACACCATTTATCGAGGATGCAATTTTGACTTTATCAGCAAATGATTTCGTAGATGCCGAACCAGAAATAATTAAACAAAATCAACCATATGTATTATTGAATTTATTAACAGAAGAAGTAGGAGGTGGTGAATTACTTTTTCAAGCAGGCCAATTTGAAGGAAATATGGCAATGACTAGTCACACTACAGATCCAGCAGAGATGCATTTGTCATTTGCAAAAAATCTTTTGGCAAATACTGAAAGTTTAGCTACAATTCAATTATTGGATTCTGTAGGAAATCCAGTTTATACAAAAGAAGACATTTTGATAAAAATAGTTTCAAATGATGAATCTGTTTTAAAAATTCCAGATGAGACAATAATAAAGAAAGGAGAATATTTTAACACATTCAAGCTAGAATCACAAGATGAGGGGGTTATAGAATTAGCATTATTGTCTGAAGACTTGCCTTTATCAAAATATGATATCAACGTAGTAGATATCAGTCCTGTCATATCCCTTGATTTACTTGGAGGATTGAATTGGAATGAACGAATTGAAGCAAAACTATCAGTTACAATTCCAGAAATAGAAACATCGTTAGAGGGGTTTAATGTAGAATGGACTGCTGATGGAGGAGAAGTATTACAAAGGGATGACGTTACAAACGGTAATGGAATCGCAATAATGAATATTCTGGCCAATGACAAGGATACGATAACTGTTTCAGCAACAGTTTCAGGCAATGGTCTTAGTTCATCAACAATTTCAAAGACTGCACAGATACTAAACATGCCAATAGCAGAAGAACCTGTAGAACAAGGCTTTATTATTAATAGTTCAAATATGATCTACATCATAATCCCAGTAGCAATAGGAGTTGCATTATTTCTTTTGAATCGTACAGAAAAATTACAAGTAATAACGGAGAAGATAGACATTGCAAACAGACTTAACATTGGAGAAAAATTTGATGAAATCAAAGAAAAGATCTCAGGTATAAGAAATCATTAATCGTAAACTCGTTTTAGAGATATGCAACAAGAGATTATTTTATCAAAGAATATAGTACACAGAATATCCAAAATAAGGTAAGGTAGTTTGATCGAATCATTACTGAATTATAACATAATAGGA
>JABFSW010000046.1 GCA_013140415.1 Nitrosarchaeum sp. | reverse complement strand
CTGCCAAGATAGTATTACGTAAGATAGTATCAATAACCATTTTTGCAAAATGATCTGCCTTTTTTCTATAATCTTTAACCCAGTTTGGGTCGCCAAATTTTTCAATTGGAAAAATTTGATAAATAATGTCAACTACTTCTCCACTGACAATTTCAACAGTTACAGACAACTCTACTTCTTCATACCCTTTTGCATCAGGATCTTTCATGTTTTGTTCTTTCCAACGATATGTTGCAAATACTCTATCGGCATAAGCATCCATTTCAAATGCTTTTTTCAGACCGTCATGTACAGATTTAATTTCTAGAGGATCTTCAAGTTTTATTGGCAATCTATAAAGTCCAAGTTTGAATCCATGAAGAGGATATACACCACGTTTTGCAGTTGGTGCTTCCATTGTCCAAACTCGATCTTTTAGAAGTAACGACATTCGGTTTCAGTAGATTGATTTTATTTAAAAAGGTTATCAGTCACTGTCGTCTGGACACGTAAGCTCTCGAAGTTCAACATACTTTTTTTCCATTGCGTCAGCATATTCTGAGATTTTTTTGAGATCAAACAGATCTTTTGAAAAATACCAGCGAATTGGAACCCAATGTCCAATTCCATCCATATCATGAATCATACCTTTATCGGCTTTGACATTTAGTTTTTCATCGATGGATATGTCCTTTACTGTAAGACCTCTTTTTGTTTTATCTTCCAGAATAAAATCAGCATCACCATCTTTGATATAATAAAATGAACCTTGCTTTAGTACAGGAAGGTCTAATGACAATTTATTTTTCCACAGGATTTCCTATCATGTTACCCCATTCAGTCCAAGAACCATCATAGTTTCGAACTTTTGAATAACCTAGTAGATATTTTAGAACGAACCAACTATGAGATGATCTTTCTCCAATTCTACAATAACAGATAACATCTTTATCTGGTGTAACACCTTTTGATTCATAATTTTGTGTGAGATCTGCTACAGACTTGAATGTGCCATCAGCATCATTTACAGCAGTTGCCCATGGAATATTATTTGCTTTAGGAATATGTCCACCTCTTTGTGCATGTTCCATTGGATATTCAGGAGGTGCAGTAATTTCTCCAGAGAATTCTTTTGGAGATCGTACATCAACCATTACAGTATCTTCTCGTCCTAATGCTCTACTAACATCAAACAAATAAGCTCGGAGTCCCTCATCAGGTGGTTGTGCTTTGTATGCAGTTAAAGCAAGTCGTGGTTCTTCTGTAGTGTATTCTTTATTTTCTAATTCCCATTTTTTTCTTCCGCCATCCATAATTTTTAGATTTTCATGGCCATAATATTTGAAAACCCAGAAAACAAATGCTGCAAACCAATTATTAAAATCACCATAAAGAATTACTTCGGTATCTTCACGTATGCCATTTTTAGACATTAATGTCTCAAATTGTTTTTTATTAATGATGTCTCTAGTTATAGGATCATTAATGTCTCGTTTCCACCAAATTAAGCTGGATCCTTTAATGTGACCTTTTTGATATCCATTTACGGGATCATAATCAACTTCAACTAGTTTTCTATTTTCATTTGGAAGATTTTTTGACACCCAATCTGTATCTACTAAAACTTCGGGATGTGCGTAATTCATGTTATTTTACAAATTTGTATTCATACTTATTTGTGTTTACAATAAATTAAATAAAAAATATCTTTTTAACCAAATGAAGCCTTAGGAGAACTACTTGAAACTTCAAAAAGTTGCAGTGGTTAGTAAAGTAGGTTCAAAAGAGTCAGAAGATGCAGCAAAAAATGTTGCAAAAAAGTTTCTCGCAAAAAAATCCACAGTATTTACAATTTCTCCTATAGAAGTAGAAGGTGCAAAAAAAGTAGAGACACTAGAGGAGCTGAAAAAAGAAAAACTTGATCTAGTAATTACATTAGGAGGAGATGGAACAACTCTAAGAGTTTTCAGATATCTTGAAAATGATACTCCAATTCTAACAATTAATGTAGGCGGAAATAGAGGCATACTATCTGAAATAACTATTGATGAAATAGATGATGCAATTGATAGAATTCTAAAAGGTAAATTCTTTTTAGATAAGCGAACCAGAGTTGTAGCTTCATGTGGAGGCAAAGAATTTCCACCAGCATTAAATGAGATCTACATTTGTAGAACAAATCTTACAAAAACCGCAGAAATTGAGATAAAATTTCAAAACGATACAGTCAAACAAAAAATGGATGGAGTGATAATTGCCACTCCAAGTGGTTCAACAGGACACTCATTTTCTTTAGGCGGTCCTATTCTTCATGAAAGTCTAGATGTTTTGATTATAACACCAGTTGCTCCAGTTTACAGATTAGAATCAATTGTGGTGCCAGATGAAAAAATAGAAATAATATCATCACATGACTGTAGTATAGTAATGGATGCACAAGTAGTAAAGTCGGCAGGTTATGGCGAACCGATAATTATAAAAAAGTATAGAAAGCCAGCAGTCTTTGTTAGATTGAAGAAACGAGGACTGAGACAGATGAGCAAACTTGGATTTTAGAATATTAGATGCAAGTGCATTTTATGCAGGAGTTCCATTTGGATCAGCCAACGATTGCTATACAACATCTCTTGTTTATGAGGAAATAAAACACATCAAAAAAAATCAGGATGCGTTAGGAACACTGCTAGAAACTAATCGATTAAAAATAATGGATCCAGATAAAGAATCAACGAATGTAGCCATAGCATCTGCCAAAGAAACTGGGGATTTTCCGCAATTATCAAAGCAAGATATTTCAATAATTGCACTATGCATAAGCCTAAAAGGCGAGATTATTTCAGATGATTTTGCAATTACAAATGTTGCAAAAAATATAGGATTGAAGATATCGTCTATAATGACAAATGGTTTTCAAGACGTTGGCAAATGGGTTCATTATTGTCCGGGATGTCGTACAAATCATACAACTGGAAAAGAGTGTCCAATGTGTGGCACACCACTTAAGAGAAAACTACTCAAGGGGCAATCTCCGTCCATACCAATCAACAAATGATCCATCATACAATTTTATATTTTGATAACCTGCAATCATCAATTGTAAAAATAGACTAGATGCCCTATGACCATGCATACAATAGCAAACAATTTCACTGTCTTTAGATACTTGGTTTTGAGAAAATAGATTTTGTAAAAAATCTTTATTTTGAAATAATTTACCATCATATGCTATTCCTTCAGTAAATGGAATTAGTTTTGAGTTAGGTAAATGCCCGCCCATAAATTCTTGAGGGGTTCTTGCATCTAATACTACAAAATTATTTAGATTTTCTTTAAGATGATCAGACGCTATTCGAATTTTAGAGTTAATTTTTGGAATAAATGTTGTGGATTCAGGAGTGAATAATTTTTTTGTTAATTCAAGACCATTTTTTTGCAAGTCCATAATATTTGCATCAAGTAGGTATGTTTTTTCATGTCCAAAGTAGAGAAATGTCCATGCAATTCTAGCAGCTGACGGATCCATGGAATCGCCAATAAGGATAACAGTTTTAGAATTATCAATTCCAAGCGAGCTAAAAAGATCAACAATTTTTTGTTCATCAATAACTAGATTTGCACCGTATTGATCAAATTGTATAACTTGTTCTATTGTTAGTGATTGAGATTTTGTGATATGACCGTACAAAAACATTGTTTTAGGACGTGTATCTAAAATAATAATATTTTGATCATAAATATGATCTTTTAGCCAATCTATTGAAACTAACATAAATTGCACAGATTTGTTAATTTATTTAATAGTATCATGCATCATGCAAAGTTTTTTGGTTTGATGCTTTGATATATTTGCTTTGGGATTCAAGCATTTTTTTTATTTTTTTAGCTCTGGCATCCCCTAGTCCTTCAACTTTTGCAAGTTCAGCAGTTGTAGCAGTGAAAACTTTCAAAGGAGTTCCAAATTTCTCAAGCATTCTAACAGCAAATTTCTCGCCAATACCAGGTAAACTACAAAGAGATGACAATTGTTGTTTTTCTAAATCATTTGATTTTTTTATTTTTTTCAGATATGGACCTTTTGCAGATTCGTTTCTAGAACACAATGAAACAAGTAATTTTGCAGTATGAATTGCACTAGGAGTGGGAATTATTGGAATTTTAAAATCAATTACAACAGTAGACAATGCGCCATAGAAGATCATTGGATTATCAGTTATTTCTTCAATTTCATCTACATTTCCTTCCATAAGCACTATTGGAAATTGAAAATGTTCTTTTAGCCTAGAGCATTGATCAAAAAGCCTACCATCAAAAACAGAAGACATCAAATCACGAATACTTTTACGCTCTACAATAGTTTCAGGGGCAACAATGTAATCACCTACAGGCAATGTTTTCATTTCAATATTAAGCCCGACAGATTTTAGCAGATCAGGAATACCACTCTTACGTTCTCGTTCATCTACAATAATCCGTAAATTTTCTAATTTCACCAAATGTAATTTTATTAATTTGTTAATATCTTTTTGAAATCTCAGTTGTCAGGCTATTTTCGGGGATTATCATCAGCAGGTGATGGTTTTGACATTTGAGTGCTTCCTGATGGTGGACCTCGCATCATTTCAGTGATTTTTGCTTCTTGTTCTTTGAGAGATTCTTTAATTCTAGATTCTTGTTTTTCAAGAACAGTTGCACGTGTTTTTGCCATCTCTTTTCGTTCTTCTAATTCATCAATTAGTGCTTGTTTAGTAGATTTTATCAAAATTGAACCAGCATGTTTGTATACATTATCATCATCTGCTGCTTTTTTTAATTCCTCAAGAGCTTTTTCAGTCTCGATGTTTTCCATCTCAAGATGTTGTTTTTGTGTCATTATGGATTGAAGGTTTTGTTGAGATTGTTGCATTTTCATGAGTTGTTCTTGAAGCCATGGAGGCATTTGTCCTGCTGACATGTTAATACGATGTCTGTGATTTCATTATATCTTTACCGATTCAATTGAATCGTAACTTGCCTGAATTAATCTCAAAGTTGAATTAAGATTTGCTCGTAAATGTGGAATATGATCAGATTCTATTGAAATGGTGATTTTTTCACTTAATGTCATACGGGTTTTTGTTGGATTTTCTGGATAAAATTCATTATCAGTGTTTATAGAATCAAAGATCGCTTTTGTTTTCTCTTTTGCATCAATAGTAATTTTTGCATTAAAGCTGGACATCATATGCTGTTCCAGCAACTTTGAAACTACATTTCTTACAAGAC
>JABFSW010000117.1 GCA_013140415.1 Nitrosarchaeum sp. | reverse complement strand
AATTGCACTAGCAGAGATGATAACAGGAATATTGTTAATTGTAGGTATATTCACGCGAATTTCTGCATCGATGTTAGCCATAGTTATGCTTGGTGCAATATCATATGTCAAAAAAGCAACCAGTCTAACTGGAGAAGGTGGAGTTGAGTTTGAACTGATATTACTTGCAGGTTCACTAGTGGTAATTACTGCAGGTCCAGGAAGAGCATCACTTGCACATATGATCAAAAAATTACCCAGATGTCTTCACTAGTCTTTTCCAAATTTTTCCATTATAAGACAAATACATTTTGTGGTTTTTTTCAATAAATCAACTCTAGCAAATTCATTGGGGGAGTGGATACGAGAAAACATGTAGGTGCTACCAATTGAGATGCAAGGAGCATTCAGGGCATTTACAAAAGAATGCATTGGACCAGTACCTGCATTTGAAACATTAAGAACTGATTTTCCAAATGATTGATCAGCGGCTTCTTTAACTTTAGAAACAAATGGATCAGATGGATTTGTTCGTGCAGCTGATTCACCATGAAAAATTTTGATTAATACATCCCCATATCCTTTTGATTTCAAATGTTTTTTCAATCGGAGAACTTGTTTTTTTGGATCCATTTTAGGAACTAGTCTAAAATCAATTTTGACTAGTGCTTCTCCAGGAAGTACAGTTTTTGCGCCATTTCCAGTATAGCCTGAAACAAATCCAGCAATATTACAAGTTGCACCCCCCACTAGAGCTTTTTTTGCACTCAATCCGTGCATATTTCCTACAAATGACTTTATTCCAAATTCTTTTTTGAATGGTTTTTCATCAAAAGGTTCTTTTGAAATTATTTCCAAATCTTTTTTTGAAAGCGGTGTTATTTCTTTATACCAATCTTTAATGAGAATTTTTCCATTTGAATCCCTTAGTGTTTGTACAGCTTCAATTAATCGCCATGCAGGATTTTTTATCAAAACAGCCAAGCTTGAATGGGCATCGCGAATCGATTCCTTTACAGATAATTCAACATAAAGCAATCCCTTCATTCCAAGACCAATGATAGGTCTGTTTTGTGAATCAACATAACCAAATTCCCAAATTACACCATCACATGAAAATTTCTTTTGATATTTTTTCAGATATTGATCAATGTGTGCACTACCTGTCTCTTCTTCGCCTTCAATTACAAATTTAATATTACATGGAATATCTCCAGTAGTTTTCAAATATGCCTCGACTGCCTTTATTCTGGTGATTAGTTCACCCTTATCATCAGATGAGCCTCGACCAAAAATTTTATTCCCTTTGATTTTTCCGCTAAATGGAGGATCATCCCACAACTCAAACGGCTCTATAGGTTGGACATCATAGTGATTATAAAACATCAAAGTCTTGTTTGGATTCTTTTTTGATTTTACTTCTCCATATACAATCGGTGCCACATTTTTTAGTCGCAAGATTTCAGATTTTATTCCAGATTTTTCCAGTATTTTTTTTACGAGTTGTGCACATTCTTCAATTCCTTCATTTTTTGCAGAAACACTTGGTTGTCGAATTAGTGTTTGTAAGTCAGAAATTAAATTATTCATATGTATATCAATATGCTTCAGAGGTTGCATGTTATACAATTCTATCAAATGGTTTCATGACATTTGGGAGTTCATCTAAGAGATCCATAGAGGTCATGTGCAGTCCAAACTTCTTTTGAGTTGCTTTCCCAGCTAATCCATTGATAAAAGTTGCAGCTGCAGCAGACTCTAAAGCATTACGATTTTTTGCCAACATTCCGGCAACCAATCCAGATAAGACATCACCTGTTCCACCCACAGTCATTGCAGGAGTTTTTTTCTCATTGAGATATGTTGTAGTACCATCAGAAATAATATCAGTTGCACCTTTAAGCAAAACAGTTATTCCATTATCTTTAGCATTTTTTTCAACCAATGAGATGCGATCTTTTTTAGAATCTGGAGGCATTGTACCAAATAAGCGCTTAAACTCTCCAGCATGAGGTGTCACTACAACATTTTTGTCAGGCAAAAGTGGCAATACCTCAGGAACAAGAGCACTTGCATCTAATGAAAGTCGTACATCTCTATCCAAAAGAGATTTTATCAAAAGTAGCAAAGAACCTCTTTCTTGGACTGCAAGTCCCATTCCAATTGTTGCAGAATCTAGTTTGTGTGGCAAAGCACCAAGAAGTTTGTTAACAGCACCACGTGTTAATTTTTGATCAACTAAAGGAATCACAATAAGATTAGGAGATATTGCACGCGTTGGAGTTACATTAATTTTTGGAACTGAGGTATACACAAGATCAACTCCACATCGTAATGCTGCAATAGAAGAGAAGATGGGAGCTCCGTGATAGATATAGCTGCCTCCAATAACTAAAACAGTACCATTGTCACCTTTACGAGATTTTGCTTTTCGTGCAGGTATGAATTTTTTAACAATTGTGCTTTGGAGTAATTTTCTAACCAATACAAAACATAGTAAATGCTGGAGGAATAAATCTTGTTTTTATCTAAAAGTATGTAAGATTAGGTCGATTTTGTATCAGATTCTATATTGTGTTCAGATTCAGATGAGGTATCCGATTTTTTCTTTGATCCCCTGCCAAAAAATGCCTTTCTTGCATAGCATAGATAGGTTGTATGACCTATTCCCTGAAAAGAGTGTCTAGTTTTTCCTTCACGTGCCTCAATTGTTCTAATAATATGCTCAGTGGATTCAATATCTGTAAACTCATTTTCAACTAGCGCCATAGTTAATTTTTCTAGCTGATTCATAGTAGGACAAATTGCAAAAACAGAGCCACTTCCTTTGAGCATTTTGCGAACTTGTGGAAGTACGGTCCAAGGATCACCTAGATCAATTAAAGCCACATCAGCTTCTTCAAGTGGCATTTTTTTTGCAGTTTTTAAATCCAAATTTTGTTGTGTAACATATTTTGACATTCCAGCTTTTTTGATATTTTTTTCAGCTATTTTCATAAAATTATCATCAACATCAAAAGTATAGACATGTCCTCTTGGCTTTACTACACTTGCGACAAATGAGGTAAGAGAACCACTGCCAGTGCCAATCTCTAGAATTTTTTGGCCACTTCCAATACCAGCTCTTGCAATAATGTAACCAATATCTTTTGGGTACACTATTTGTGTACCATGTTGAAGTTTCATTACATAATCATACATTGTAGGTTCGATAAGATAGACATACTTGTCTTTGTTAGTGACTAATCTAGAACCATATTCTTTTCCTATGGCATCAGCATGTTTGATTACACCTATATGAGTATGAAGAGATTCTTTTTTAGATACTTTAACAAGCCATTTTTTTGATTGATTAAAGTAAAACAATACAGGAGAATTTTGTTTAATTTTAGCCATGGGTTTTTTTTAAAAATTTTAGATAAGAATCTACTGATACGAACTAGCAACTAGAAACAAGGCCCATTACAAGAGCAGGAGGATGTACTAATTGTGCAAGAAAAAGGATTACAAGATAGAAATCCAGATGGAGGGAAAAAGTCATAGTCAGCACAACTCAGACCATCAGGATGTACAGGTGAATTCATCAACTTGTCCATTACAGTCATTATCAAGTCCATCAGAACAAATTTCTGTACCTCCTGGATAAACTGTTGGACTACAAATGATTTGCCCATCGATACATGAGTTAGTTCCAAATTGACATATTCCCACATAGCTCGTAAGACATGATCCTGGCAGAGATTGGCCATCAGTACATTGAGCCTCCTCTACACTGCAAGTTGCACTGCATCCATCTCCACTAACGGTATTGCCGTCATCACATGTCTCTGGTGCTGTAACTATACCATCACGACAAACAAGACTTGGACCAGATGATAGAGGCTTACATTTTATCTGTCCATTGTTATCTATGCCTGACACATAATATCCATCATCACAATCTTGGTTTTGTGTCATATCAGTACAAAGCAAAGAACCATCAAGATTTGTTCCAGTTGCAACTTGTCCTTGTGGACATTGTTGACTAGCAACATCATCTAGTTCTACAAAAATATCAAAAAATGAGTCTATTTGAGTTTGCAAGTGTGTATCCATATTTCTCAGCTCAGTAAACACATCAAAGAAGGAATCTGTACTTTGCTGTAAACCTAAAATGGCTTGACAAAACAATGCATCAGGAGAATTTCCTTTTTTCTTGGCACACATTTCTTCAAATGTTTTTTTATTTTTATCATCATCAGCAAATGCTCCAGACATAAGAGGGCTAGAAAGTAAAATAGTTGCAATCACTAGAAATAAAATAGATTTGACTTGGTTTTTCACTAAGAATATGAAATCATTGGGATTAGATAAAGATGATCTTGTAAGGGATTCAATGTTATAATTTTTGTAAATTACATAGACTGACGTAAACATAGGATTACGAATTATTAGTTAAAAATAATCTACTAACCTACTGGTGAAAGATCTCAAAACTACCTCCAATTAATTAGAAACAATACAAAATGGAGGTCAAAAGATAAGATTATTGAAATGCATTTCCTAAAAAAAGTTGAACATGGTGTTAAGGCTGGAATAATCAAAATAGAAATCTAATTTTTTTCTTTTCCAATATACTCAAGTTCATATTAAAAATTAAACATATTCAAATTTATTTTCATGATACACTTATAATATGATATAGATTTTTCAAGACGATGAATAAAACATTAATGGCAGTAATGTTGGTAATTGGATTCACTTTGAGTTTTGCTACAAGTAACGCTTACGCAAGTGGATGGGATAAGAATCCATGGTATGCAACTCCAATTAGTACAAAAGTAAACAAATCATATACAGAAAACTTTGACATTAGACAAAATCATTCAAAAGGATGGCATGGAAGTAAGGTTTGTGGTGTAGAACTATGTTCTGGAAAAACTGCAAATGAAAGCGTAACATTCCAAGGATTGGATGCAGGTGGAGCAAAAACACCAATAAAAGGCGCATTTGATGGAAAATTCTATATCAAAGGCAACTTCAAAGTAAGGGATTAATTCTATTTTTAAAACATAGCAACATTAAGTGTGGTTACGTTTGCTTGAAAGGATGTTAACAGTAGCAGAGTACGTCTCTACTAATTCGAAGTAGGCAATTATTTTTCTTTTTCCAGTATATTTTTTTGTTGAATCATACATTGGAATCATAGAAGCAAACAAAAAAATGAAAAAATATGAAATTTTGATCATAATTTCAATTATTATTGATTGTTTTAATACGGTTATTAATTGAAAGCAATTAAGTAACATACTGATTT
>JABFSW010000213.1 GCA_013140415.1 Nitrosarchaeum sp. | reverse complement strand
TTTTGCGTCATTCACTATTTCACGCAGATCCCCATCCTGGAAACATTTCAGTAACTGACGATGGAAAACTCATTCTTTATGACTATGGAATGGTTGGACGATTAGACAATGAAACTAGACTAAGACTAATCAGACTTTATCTTGCCTTAGTTGAGAAAGATCCTCCAAGAACTGTCAATGCAATGGCTGACCTTGGAATGCTAACTCCTGATTTTAACCGATCAGTAATTGAGAAAGGAATAGAATTGGCTGTTCGTGCAATGCATGGAAAAAAACCAGACGAAATGGAAGTACAAAGTTTAATGGAACTTGCAAACAAAACAATGAGTAAATTTCCATTTGTTCTTCCAAAAAATCTAGCGTTGTACATGAGAATGGCATCAATCATAGAAGGAATCTACAAAACACATAAAGTTGATTTTAAATTTGTCAAAGTATTAAGAGAAATTTTAGAAAAAGAACATTTGATCAAAGATGCATATATTGAAGAGATAAAATATTCTTTTCAAAGATTTGCAAAATCAATTGATGCTACTATCTCAATTGCACCAGAACTCAAAAAATTTATTGATGAAAACAGATCACTTCAATTCTTAAATGCTAAACCAAAATCTAATATTTTACTTTCTGGAAGTATTGTCTCATCTGCAATATTTGTAGGGTCTACTGTTTTGTATGCATCTAATGAATTACTGGGAATTACTGGAATGATATCTTCTCTGATAATAATGAGTATCTTTACAATTTTCAGAAAGCATTGATTATTCTATTGAAATATCTTTTCCATGTTTTTTAACAGGAATTGTAACTGTTAACACACCATGTTCATATTTTGCAGAACTTACTTGCTCTTCTCTAAGATCAATGGGTAATCTTATTTTTTTATCTATGATGTTGGGTCTTTGATTGCAGATAATGTTATGATTTTTTTCATCAGAAATTTCTTTGTGTGCCTGAATGGAGAGAATATTTCCATCAAGTGATAATTTAATGTCTTTTTTTGCAAATCCTGGCAAGTCAATTAATAATGTTAATTTCTCATTATCTAGATACATATCTACAGGCGGTAAAACAAACTCATAAAATTCTCTTGATTTGTTCCCAATTTCTTTTATCATTTCTTTTGCCATAGATTTTACTAGTCCCATTTTGAGATATGTGCTTAATTTTTGGTTATAAACCTTGATAGATTTTTAATCAATTAATTTCTCTGGTTTTGTAACTTATGATAATTGTTATTGAGGGTGGAGACCAAGCAGGAAAGAAAACTCAAACTGCATTATTGGAAAAAGCATTAAAACAAAGAAAAATCAAAACTACTACCTTTAGCTTTCCTGATTATAAAACACCTATAGGAAAAGAAATTGCAAAATATCTTACTGGCAAGAGAAAATTCCCACCCCAAGTGATTCACTGTCTTTTAGCTGCAAATAGATGGGAAAAACTAAATGAAATCTTAGCCGCACAATCAAAAAATTCTGTTTTGATAATGAATCGTTACTATCAATCTAATCTAATCTATGGTTTGGCAAACGGAATGAAACGTAAATGGCTAGAAAATCTAGATGCTGGACTTCCAAAAGCTGATCTTGTAATTTTACTAGACGTAACTCAAAGAGAATCATTTCGTAGAAAAAAAACTAAGAGAGATAAATTTGAAAAAAATGAAGAATTCCTACAAAAAATATCGAAAATTTATAGAACTATCGCAAAGAATCAACGCTGGAAAATTATTGATGCATCAAAACCAAAACAAGAAGTCCATAAAGATATTTTGCAAGTATTTACAAAGAAAATAGGCATATGAAAAAAAATTATCTAGACATAGTTGATCCAATACATGATTTTATTCGTGTTTATGATCACGAACTAAAACTAATTGATACTCCTATCTTTCAAAGACTAAGGCGAATACGCCAACTTTCTGGCGCTCATTTAACATATCCTGCAGCACAACATACTAGATTTGAGCACTCTTTGGGTGTTATGCACATTGCAAGTCAAGCTGGTCAGGCTTTAAATGAAAAAGGAATTTTGAAACCATATGATATAGAAGTTTTGAGACTTGCAGGACTTTTACACGATATAGGTCATGGACCTTTTTCACATCTATTTGAGGAAATTATACAACAAAAAAAATTTTCCCATGAAGATTTTGGTAAAGAAATTATTTTAAAATCTGAAATTGGTGATAGCTTGTTAAAAAATGGATATGACAAAAAACTCATTACAAAAGTAGCTTTTGGTGATTCGAAATTGCAATACATGAATGAAATTATTTCAGGAGCATTAAGTGCTGATATGATGGATTACTTGTTAAGGGATGGTTACTTTACTGGTGCAGAACATGCACAAATTGATCACAAAAGAATAACGCAATCCCTAGATGTACATCAGAAAAAACTTGCTCTAGAAAGATCAGCACTGTATTCTTTTGAATCTATGATGCATTCTCGTTATCAAATGTTCAAGGCAGTATATTTTCATAAAACAGTAAGAGCCGCAGAAGTTATGCTTTTAGAAGCATTACGATTATCTGATGATGAGTTTGGTTTTACCTCTTTTAACATTAATGAATATGTAAAACTTACAGACGAATACGTACTATCCACACTTATTTCATCAAAATCATCTAAACTAAAACGTGCTAGACAATTTGCCGAAGATTATCAAAACAGAAAACTGTTAAAATGTGTATTTGAGAGAATTTTAACTAGCAGAACTAATTTGGGAAAAGCTAGAACTAATGAGCTAAGAACGTCAATATCAAAAAAATCTCAAGTTGATGAAAGTGAAATTTTTGTTGATAGCTCCGTTACTCCATCAATTCCACTTGCACCATCAAAAAATGAATCAAAATATATCATTTTGATTTCAAATGAGAATGGAAAGTCAACTGCTCAAGAGATGCCTATATCACAAATTCCTGTAGTTTCAGCAATCTCTGGTTTTATGAATATTCTTAGAATATACACACATCAAAAGAACAGAAAAAAAGTTGAAATTGCCGCAAAATCAATCCTTGGTGGTTTAAAATAATGAAAAAAAGAATCGTCATCAAACTTTCAGGACGAATTTTTGGTATGGATAATGTAAAACTACTAAAGGACTACGCCTCATTTCTAGTCAAAATTAGTAAGATATGTCAACCAATAATTATTGCAGGTGGTGGAAATATTGCCAGACATTACATTGCTCATGCAAGATCTTCAGGAGCTGACGAGTCTACACTGGATGAACTTGGAATAGAAATCTCTAGACTAAATGCAAAACTCTTGATTTATGCCCTAAAAAATAAAGCATATTCTCATCCACCAACAACATTACAAGAAGTAAGACATGCAGTAGATGATGGTTTGATTGTTGTTGCAGGCGGTTTACATCCTGGACAAAGTACCAATGGAACTGCAGCCCTTATCGCTGAAAAAATCAATGCAGAACAATTTCTCAATGCCACCGATGTTGATGGCGTTTATGATAGGGACCCTAACAAATTCAAAAACGCAAAAAAATTCAAACGAATTGAACTCAAGAATTTAAGAAACATGCTTGTTCATGAAGATTCTCTTGCAGGAGGTTATGATTTGATGGATATAGTGGCTCTGAAAATTATTGAACGCTCTAAAATAAAGACACGAATACTAAAAGCTGATATCAAAACACTTGAAAAAGCAATCAAAGGTATGGATGTAGGAACTGAAATAGTTCTACCATCAAAATAATTACTCAGAAATTTCGTTTTGTACAGTTGAACGTCTCTCTGACCAAATCTGAATATCTTTTTCAGGATATTCTGGAATTCCAGAATCTCTTAATTTCTTATAAATTGATAATGCCTCTTTTTTTTCTAGTGACTTTGATTGAGCCTTTGTAAATCCATCTTTGTCTGCTAATATGGCAACATATCCATCAGGCGAATTAATTACTGCAACAAAATCTTCTTCTCCAACTGGATGAAATTTACCATCAATTTTTTTTGTAGTTAATGTTAGCATTCCAAATCCTGCAACTTCAAACATTTTCATTTGTGATTTGCTAGCTCTTTGTTTTCCCTGTTGTACAGCTTGAAAATACTGCATGATTAATTTTACTCTCTAATATTATAAGAACTATCTCAACATTTAAGATATCTAAAAAATGAGTCAATCTAGTGAATTCCAAAATCTTTGTTCTTGTGGCAATCATTGCATTAGCTGCAGCTTTGGGTGTAATTCTTTTGTCTGGTTCATCTAGTCATACATCAGAAAAAGATATCACTAAAGAAATATCGCAAGCCCCACAACAAATACAACCAATATCTGTTGAATTAGAAGATATTTCAATAATTGAAGTCACTAAAAGAGATGCTAGAATCGAGATAACATTCAAACTTAGTAATCCTAACCCCAGCTCTATACTTGTACAAGTTATGGATTACCAGCTATTTGAAACTGGATATTCTAATGAAAAACAAATTTCAGGTGGTCAAATTGGTAGTAGACCAGAAGGAATGGTAGAGTTTGGTTCTGACTATTATGTACTTCTTGGTGAAAATTCAATTCTTTTGAAAGACAAAATAGTATTGAAAAATACCGGCAATACTCCTGAATTGTGGTCTGCCTTTGAAAGTAATACTGTAAAATGGCGAGTTAGTGGAGATGTTTTCTTTAATCAAAGCTCAATGACTAGTGGACAAGAAAATGAACTTCATTTTGAGTTTGTAAAATAGCTAAAAACACCACAATTTGGCTATTGTATCATAAAAATTAAAAATTATGATAATTTGTTTTTAGGGGAAAAATATTGACAAAATTATAAAAGCACAAGAAGTGGGTTTTTATCAAATGGCAGAAGCAGGAATAGCCGCATATGGCTCAGCAATAGGAGTAGCAATTGCACTAGCAGTTGTGTGTTTTGCACTTCGTGGTAAAGGACATCCAGAACCACTAGATTAATCAAAGGAAATTATTCCTTTACAATATTTTTCATTTATCTTACTAGTCTTTGCCTAGACCTAGCATTTCAGATAATGATACCTGTTTGGTATTTTTCTTTGTGATAAAGCATCTTTGATAGTATTGACAATCTGTACAATCATTAGATGGCTCTAAAATTGGTGTTTTTTGTTCTTTAAGAAGATCACTTAGGACTCTGACTCTTCTAATAACTTCTTCAAACATTTTTTTATCACGCGTTAGTGAAAACATAATTTCTTCTTTATTTCCAGTAATGTAAATAATTATTCCATCTGTTTTATCATAAATCCACATGCAAGCATTAAGGTAAAGCAGATCATTTGCTAGAGGTGTTTCTAGA
>JABFSW010000059.1 GCA_013140415.1 Nitrosarchaeum sp. | reverse complement strand
CTTTTATGTAGAAGATGTAGGCATAACAAAAAGAGACACGGAGGCATAACAGATTTTGTGTAGAATAGTCTGTTAAACGTGAGAGTCTTGGATGTAGAGAATGTAGAAATCTGTTAAACATACATTTGTTTACATTTGTAAACAGAGATTGTTAACAGTTTGTGTCAGTTGTTTACAGTTGTAAACAAATTTAGGCGTGATGTTTACGCATGAATGTAGAAAATATGTAATCTGACACTTTATCTGACACTATCTGTCAGATTTTATGCGTAAAAATACCCGAAATGCTTATTTTAAAATTTAACTACATATAGCAAACAACATGATACAGAGAGAGGAATTAGAACAAATTTTGAATTTTGTAGCAAAAAGATGGCTAGAGATTACAAAAGAACCAAACAACAAAGCCATGGAAACACTGCCAAGCAATTTTTGGATGAATTCCGTGGGCGGAAAAGCAGGAAAAGGCAGATGGGTAACTGCATTAATGTATACAGAAAACGAATCAGATGCAAATGCATTCAAAGAGGTACTACTAAGATGGCAGACAAAAGGGATGGAAAAAAATCATGCTCCCGATCTAATACAAATTGGAAAAAAGAAATAGACTATTAATAATTGAAAAACTTGACAAACGTATTGTCAGAATTTTCAACTAAAGAAAAAGAGATTCTTTCTAATCATTTTTCAAATACGGAGGACAATGTCTTTGCAATAATCACACCAAGACAAGTTGATCGAGGTGCATTGATGTCAAGGTATAGCAGAACAGACAAAACCATGCGTAGAATATTTTTAGATGAATTTCTACAAAATAAAAACAGAGGGGAGGAGTTTTACAACCGCGTACTCTTAGAATATGGAGATGATTCAGTTGCAGAACTAGGTGAAGCCCAAATTGCAATTGAGGGGCTCTCAAATATTGCAGTTAAGAAAATCGAAGATAGAAGAATAGGATTATCATATTTAGAGAAATCATCAAGATATGTAGCATGGAATAAAAAAATAAATGGACAATATAGATTCTATAGAGAACCAGTATTAATGAAGTCAAAATTTGGAGATTTGTATTTAGACACATGTAATTTTTCATTTGAGATTTATTCAAAAAATATCGAACCTATGGTAAAGTACATACGAGAAAAATACCAAATTGAGAAATATACTTTTAAGGATTCAAAAGATGGAACAGAAAAATCATTTTCCAAATTAAAAGAAGAAAATGACATCAAATCGGCAAATATGATTTACAATGGATCTACAAAAGCAAAAGCATTAGATATTTTACGTGGACTTTTGCCAGCATCCACATTAACTAATGTAGGAATTACAGGAAACGGACGTGCTTTTGAGTATCTCCTTACAGTACTTGCGTCATCAGGACTTGAAGAAGAGCAAGATTTAGCCTCAAAAATCAAAAAAGAGCTTGACACTACCATCAGAGCTTTCGTTAGAAGAGCAGATGATAAATACGGAAAAGCATTTCAAAATTATCTCCAACAGCTCAAAAAAACATCAAAAATAGTAACAAAAGAGATCAAACCAAAAATAATTTCAGGAGTAAGAACACAACTAGTTGATTATGAATCAGAAAAAACAGCAATAGACAAAATTATTACAAGTATAATCTATGAACAATCTCCAAGTACATCTTATAACATTATCATGCAGCAAGTAAAAAAATTATCAGATGAAAAGAAAAGAAAAATAATCAGTGCATTTACAAATTTGCGTAAAAATCGACGTCATCGACCATCAAGGGCATTTGAAAGTGTATACTATACATTTGATTTACTCAATAATTTTGGAATGTTCAGAGATTTTCACAGACATCGAGCACTTACATTAGAAAGACAATTGCTAACAACAGATCATGGGTATAACATTCCAAATGAAATCAAAATTCTAGGAATTGAAAAAGACTATAGAGAATGCATGGAGAAAACAAAACAAACATTCGATAAAATCAGAAAAAAGTATCCAGAGCAGGGGCAGTATGTTGTTAACTTTGCCTACAACTATCCATATTTTATGAAATTTAATCTTAGAGAGGCATGTCATTTAATAGAATTAAGAACTGTTCCGCAAGGACACATTGATTACAGACGAGTTGCACAGCAAATGTTCAAAGAGATCAACAGAATTCATCCCAACTTGAGCAAAATAATGAAATTTGTGGATTTAAAAGAATATGACTTGGAAAGATTCGAATCAGAAAAAAGGTCTGAAGAGAAAAGAAAGAACCTTAAAAAATAGAAAATATTCTAATACAATCAAAAGCGAATAGAGACATGACAGATAAAATTGTAAAAACACCCAAAGAATGGAAAGACACATTGACACCTGAACAATTCGAGGTGTGTATCAACAAGGGGACGGAACCGCCATTTACTGGAAAATATTACAATAATAAAGAAAAAGGCACTTACAAGTGTATCTGCTGTGGAGAAACATTGTTCAAATCAGATACAAAATATGATTCAGGTTCTGGATGGCCAAGTTTTTGGCAACCTCTGTCAGATGAAAAAATAGAATACATATCAGACACAGATTATGGGATGGTACGCACAGAGGTAAACTGTAAGAAATGTGGCGCACATTTAGGTCATGTTTTTGATGATGGGCCAAAACCAACCAATCTTAGATACTGTATTAACTCGATTTCACTTGACCTTGACAAGAATGATGAGTAAAAAAATAACAGTAGTCACTTGTGAGCACATGAACCAAGAGTATTCAAAAATTATTAATAAAACACAGCCAATGATAAGAAAATCAAAGAAAAGAAATGAGCCACAATAACAAATCAGAAAGGAAAGAAGGAATTTGAGAATAATACTTTGCGGGTTTGGCGTTGTTGGTCAAAGCTTGGTAAAATTATTTGATTCAAGATCAGAGGATCTTTATGCAAAATATGGATTAAAACCACGAGTTGTAGGTGTCTTTGATAGTAAAGGTAGTGCTGTAGATACATCAGGACTGGAATTAGAAAGACTGATAGAAGTTAAGAAAAAATTTGGAACCGTAAAAAACTATGCTAACACAAAAAATAACATGTCAGGAATAGACATGATCAAGAATTTAGATGCAGATGTTGTAATTGAGACTACTGCTAGCAATTACAAAGATGCAGAACCAGGAATGACTCACATAACAACTGCAATGAAAAGAAGAATGCATGTAATATCTGTAAACAAAGGTCCGTTAGCATTAGCATTTCCATCATTAATGGAACTAGCAACTTACAATCAAGTCATCTTCAAGTTTAGTGGAACCGTAGGTGGAGGAACACCAATTTTGGATTATGCAAAAAATAGTCTCAGGGGTGAAAGAATAATGTCTTTTTCAGGTATCCTAAATGGAACGACAAATTATATTTTAACAAATATGGCAAATGGGTTATCATTTGTTACTGCTTTAAAAGATGCAAAAGACAAAGGGTATGTCGAAGCAGATGAATCATTAGATTTGGATGGATTGGATGCAGCTGCAAAATTAGTAATTCTTGCAAATTGGGTCATGGACATGAAAGTGACAATGCCAGATATCAAATGTAAAGGAATACGCAACGTAACAACAGAAGATATTAAAAAAGCAAGCAAAAACAATTGTGCTGTAAAATTAATTGCTTCATGCAATAAAGAGCTGATAGTAGAACCAAAAGAAGTATCGGTAGATGATCCATTGTGTGTCAATGGAACATTAAACGCAATTGCATTTACATCAGAACATTCTGGCACTCAAACGATTATTGGAAAAGGAGCAGGTGGAATGGAAACAGCAAGTTCTATCCTCAGAGATTTGTTAGACATCAGACAAGAGATTGCAAAAATTTGAAATCCAATTTGATCTCAAAAAGTGAGACAGCAGATCTACTAAAAACAGTCTCAGAAAAGTGGAGAATAGAATTTCCAAAAATAAAGAACCTCAAAGTACACCAAATTGCAGATGAAGCACAGATAATCACAGGTCAAGGAATAAAAATTTTAAAGATTAATGATGAGTATCTACCATTTTTATCAGAAACACAGTTGCTTGAAAAATTTCCTCATGTGACAGTAGACATGGGAGCAGTGAAGTTTATGTGTAAAGGAGCAAATGTGATGAGGCCTGGAATCAAAAGCCACAACGAATTTGAAAAAGAAAAGATAGTTTGCATTATTGAGGAATCACAGCATAAATTTCTTGCAGTTGGAAAATCTCTTGTTTCAAGTTCAGAATTAGAAAATATGGAAAAAGGAGAAATTGTAAAAAATATGCATTACATTTCAGATAAGTTTTGGGAAATAGGAAAGACGATTTATGATTGACTTACTCTAGTTTGTATAATCCAAATACAATAGAATCATAGATTTGCTTTATAGTGGACTAGATTTTTTCTGTGAATTCTTTGGTGCCATCTTTAGTGATAACAAGTATATCAAGTCCATCACCGCTTGCAGAATCTCTAAGTGCTGCAGAGCGAACAGCTCTTTTTGCTAAGTCTATTGCTTCTTCTTGAGTCATGTTTGGTTTGAATTGAGGATCCAAAACACCCAATGCCATTTCAGCACCAGTTCCAACTGCAGCATATTCATCAGGAAGAACAGAACCTAATGGGTCAAGAGTATACATGATAGGCTTGTCAACTACACCGCCAACAATGACCTGAGTCAATAATGGAAAGTATCTTCGTTCATACATCATATTTGACATCATTTTAGCTACAGTGTTTGGTGGAACATCTCTTTTGAGTTCCATTTTTCTAATTTTTGCAAGTGCTGCAATTTGTAATGTTAAAATTTGCATATCAGCTACAAGCCCAGCACATGTTGCTCCCACTTTTGAGGTGATTGAAAAAGTCTTTTTTGTAGACTTGCTTACAAGAAAATTCCCAAACGCGATCCTTTTTTCACTTGCAAGAACTATACCTCCATTAAAAGTAATTCCTACAGCCGTTGCGCCTGGCATGTACATGGACATATTTGAAATGATTTCAGAGCATAATAAAGGGCTTTCTCCTTTTAGATACAAAAAACAAGATAAAATATTTTATACACTAAGAAACAAAATCTTGTATTGACCGAAGCCAGTATTCACAATACAAAATTAAATGATATTACAAATTGGGGCATCAGATCTGCAATAGGAATAATTTTCATAGTACATGGTTCAGGAAAACTAAATCCAGGATTTGGTGGATTTCTAACAGGACAATTAGGATTTCCTCCGGAGATGCAAATACCAATTGCATTAGCAGAGATGATACCAGGAATATTGTTAATTGTAGGTATATTTACGCGAATTTCTGCATCGATGTTAGCTATAGTTATGCTTGGTGCAATATTATAT
>JABFSW010000016.1 GCA_013140415.1 Nitrosarchaeum sp. | reverse complement strand
TGGGTCAAAATCTTTTTCAATTTTTTCTCCAGACAGTAATTTTTTTATGTTGTTAATCATTGTCTTTTCTGTAGCTATATCATCTGGTTTCATGGCATTATCAATTCTACCATGAAATACTAGTTGTCTCTTACTATTGAACAAGAAAGGATCTGGAGTGCATATTGCACCATATTTTTTTGCAATTTCTTGAGTATCGTCAACCAAATAATTAAATTTGAATCCCTTCTCTTTTGCTGTTTTTTTCATATTTTCAAAACCATCTTCTGGGTAATCTTTAGAGTCGTTACTGTTAATTCCTATTATTGCTATTTTATCGTCAAATTTTTCATACAACTCATTGAAAGCTTCTGCTTTTGCCTTGACATATGGGCAATGGTTGCAAATGAAAATAACTAGAATTCCTTGATAACTAGCAAAGTCATTTAGTGTATGTTTTTTATCATCAATCCCTAAGAGCTGAAAATCTGGTGCGATATCTCCTGTTTTTAATTTAATTTGTGATTCTAGGAGTACCATGTTGTAATATTCTCTAATACAAATAAAATTCTTGCCAAGAAGACAACAATTAAAATCCACAGATTATTTCTTCTTGATGTGGGCTGGTAGTATAGCCTGGTAGTATACCCGCCTTGCACGCGGGGGGTCATGGGTTCAAATCCCGTCCAGTCCACTTACGTTATACTCAGATCAATTCTGAATTTCAGATATCTGGATGGATTTAAATAGGATAAGTTTCGGTTTTAATCTATGACAAGCGCAGCTGATGCATGGCCGGTATGGATTCCACTCATTGTTGGATTGGCACCAGGTTTAGTTTACTGGATGGCAATAACAGCAATGAAGAAAAGACGATAAAATTTACATTTTTTTAACTTCTTTTTATTATTGATAATCTAGTGCTAACTGGGTTAAACGTTGTTACCTTTCTTGTTCACTATATCATATGTTGCATAAAATTAGTCTCTAATCAATAAAATTTGCATGAAGAAAATTATTCTTAGTCTATTTTTAATTTTGTTTCTATTTCCAATCTCTTCTGGATTTTCTCAAGAATATTCTGATAACAAACCTACTTTATCTGCAGTTCTTACAAGTGATTCTCCATTTGTTTACAAAGATGATGAAGGATATACTGTGGTTGTAGGTGCAGTTGAAAATACCAGTACTCTTACTTCAATTACAGATGTACGTGTACATGTAAATTTTTATGATGATGTTAGTGATGAACCTCTAGAGATTATTGAAGGTGGAACTATCTTGGAAGTTATTCCTCCTCTTGGAAAATCCCCTTATATGATCAGAACAAATTCTCAAAATCCTGACATAACCCAAGTGTCTGTTTCTCTTGATGGATTCAATTCCTCTCCTTCAAAATCAAAGAAACTAACTGTAGAATTAGGTGATATTGTCTTAGATGATACTCTTCACTTTTCAGGAGTTTTAAAAAATGGTGCGGCTCCAATAAATAATACTAATGTCTATCTTGCTTTCTACGATAATTTTGATCCTCCTAGAATAGTGGGAGTATCTACCATACCAATTGGTGCTGTTAAATCAAATGAAATAATAAATTTTAGTTTCAATGAAAAAATTCAAACAAGTTATGTAGGTTTTCCTGTAGGGTTTCTTTTATTTTCTGAATCTGATGTATTTTATTCTGATATTGTTGATGTAAAAATTCCTGAATCAGAAATAACGACAAGACTAGTTACCATCTCTAATGTATCTGTACTTGATTCTCAAGGAAAAACACTTTCAGAAATTAACGTAGGTTCACCAGTAAAAATTCAAAGCAAAGCTTGGATTCAATTTTCAGCAGATCAAAAATCTAATGAAACACCATATAGTTACTATGTTCAAGTTAAACAATCCGGTAAAACCCCATTTGTAGAATTTATAGGAAAATATGATGGACGTTATATCGGAACTGGTAGTCAATCTCAATCCATAGACTGGATTCCTGAAAACGATGGCTTGTTTTTTATTGAAACATTTGTTTGGGATAGAAACAATATTCCAATAGCTAATCAAGGACCTGTAATACTAGTAGTCGTAAAATAGTAGATTTATCTTCATACACTTCTATCTGATAGTATGTCTGAATTTGTTCTTGTTGCAATGGGAGGAACTTTTGATATTATTCACAAGGGTCATCTTACATTACTTTCAAAAGCATTTTCACTTTCATCAAAAGTAATAATTGGACTAACAAGTGATGAATTAGCAAAAAAAAGAGGTAAAAAAACTCTGAATAACTATGAAAAAAGATTTACAACATTAATGAATACGATTAAAACAAATTTTCCAAACCGCGCCTTTCAAATTAGTAAACTAGACAATGATTTTGGTCCTGCTGTTTTAGAAGAAAATGTGCAGGCTCTGATTGTAAGTGATGAGACTGGTAATAAAGGAGAAATTTTAAATCAACTTCGTGCAGAAAAAAATCTATCTCCAGTTAAAATAGTGATAGTTCCAATGACTCTAGCACAAGACGGCAATAGAATCTCTACTACTAGAATAAAAAATTCGGAAATAGACGTAGAAGGTAACTTATCATCAATTGACTAGAAGATTGTCTATGTTTGAGTAATCGTAATAAAACAATATTTTTGGATTGAGCCTTATGGCAATCATAAACAACATGATGAAAAAACTCGATACTGATGTTTTAAACCTAAAAGAGGGTCTACACCCTGAAAATCTTTCCTATTGGTATGATAAAATTATCAAAGAAACAATTGACATGGCTCCACCATGGTTACAAGACAAGATCAAAGTTAAACAAGATCCTATTCTTACTATGAAATTCAATCTTGATATCTCAAAACGAGCTGTTCGTTACTTTATGATGGTAGTTGATAATAATTTAGACGACATGCCCTATTCTACAAAACTCTATTTTCTTAAAGTTCAGGAAATAATGGGAACTGAAATGGATAAATCTCTAGTTTAATTTACAAATTTTTAATTTAGGCACAAATTCCAGCTCTAACTATCTATAACCAATAATATTGAATCTGTATAAGAAAAATGGATCTATACAAAGCAAAATACTCTGACAAAAAATTTGATAGACATTCAAAATCTAAGCAAACTTCAAGCAGATATTCTAGAGATGATGAGCCTTTACGATCTTACAGAAATTCCAGAGATGAAAGAAAACCAGAAATGCATACTGTAACCTGTGGCGATTGTGGTGATGAATGTCAAATACCATTTGAACCAAAATTTAACAGACCTGTCTATTGCAGTGAGTGTTTTCAAAAACATAAACCACAAGAATCTGGAGATAGATATTCCAAAGATGAGAGAGGTTCAAGATCTAGCCAAGATGATTTTAGAACAAGTAAATTCAAAAGTGAAAAATTCCTAAAAAAGACAGAGAGTTTCTATTCTAATGGTTCTGAAAAGTTCTATTCTTCTCTAAAAGAAAAATTATTTGAAATCTTAGGAGGTAAAACATGTTCTAGCTGTGGATTTAAAGACGAAAGAGCTTTAGGCTTTAATCATATCAACGATGAAGATGCATTTGACAGTATACGCAGGGGAGGATTTGCATCTTCATGAGGTAAGTATATCTCTGAACCAGAATTAGCCAAGAAAGATTTGAGAGTTCTTTGTTTAAACTGTAATGAGATTAGACAACCACAAGCCAAAACTGAACCCAAAAAAGCAAAAACCCTGAATAAAAAAAGCAGATACTTTCCTAGATGATCTCTTCAAAATCATTTTTGAGAATTTATTAACACTTTAATTATAATAATTTCATTTCAAAACTATGGATAATGACTCTAAAGCATTAGGGATTAGTCTTATTGTAATGGTTGGAATTGTTGCAATTTATACAATATTTTCAGGTTAATTTCATACCTTTACAATTTCTACATCTTGTCCAAAAATTGCAGTAGACACTATTTTGTGTTCTTTATCTATTACTGATTGAATAAAATCTGCAAATATCTCCACCTGTGTTTCATCCTTTAGAAGAATACTGTGAGCTGATTTGTCTTTTAATGCAACAACTAATTCATTATCAACTATGTTTAAAATTGCTGTAATGAAAGTCTCGTTTGCATCTTTGATAAAAAGCAAACTAGATAGCTTTTGAGCCTCATATTTATCATCACAACTAACTCTGATTTTCATTTGTTCTCAAAAAGAAATTGTTCTATCTGATCTTTTGCTTTTTCTCTTTTTATTTGATGAACTGCAAGAAATTCATTTATTTTTTCAATCAAAATTGCTTTTAATTCGCCAGTCAACATCTTTCCTGATTTGTAATCATCATGAATTGATTTTAATTTATTATCATTTGGTTCAAAAAATATTCTAAGATATTGATAAGACACATCAATGTCTGGATTTCCGCCAAGTTTTCTATGTTGTTCAATATCTGATTGACCACCAGAAAATGCATGTTTGTTAATTTTTTTCTTAACTGTATTTGGAGAATCAGTCGTGTAAATAGTCCCATTATCATCAGAAGCTGACATTTTTCCTCCAGGTCCAGATAGTCCTGGAATCATAATGTTATGAATTAAAGCTGGTTTTGGTTTTCCGATTTTTGGAGCAATATCTCTTGTTAATCTAAAATGAGGATCTTGATCAACTCCTAAAGGAATCAAAACTGGTTTATCTTCAATAAAGCACGGTGCAGATTGTAATGACGTATAAAATATCATGCCAATGTTTGTTTCATTTGTAAATCCAAATACTGCCTTTGTATTTGAAAAATTAATTTTTTTTGCTACTTGTGCCGCAATGGGATATAGAGTCTGAATATTTTTTGTATTGATAATTATTTTTGTGTTATTTGGTTTAAACCCTAATGCAATAAAATCAAGTGCATTTTCATATGCAAATTTACTTGTATCTTCTAAAGTAAGATTCTGTTTTGAATAAAATTTTTCATCGTCTGTAAGTTGAAAGTACATATTTACGCCAAATTTGTCTTGAAGCCATTTTGAAAATACCCATGGAACTAAATGGCCAATATGTGTGTGACCTGATGGTCCTCTACCTGTATACAGGAAAAATTTTTCACCTTTTTCATAATCATCTAAAATTCTATTCATTTCTCTGTGGGAAAAGAAAATCCCCCTTCTTAACATAAAATGGTCTTCACCTGTGATTTTTTTGATTCTATTTAGGATCTCCGATGAGATTTTTTCGGTTCCAAATTTTTTGATTAGTTTATCATAATCTATATCCCCTTCAACATGCCAAGGAGTCACAATAAAGTCGTCAGCTGACATTCATTTTGACTTAGGTTAAGGTTTAAAAAGTCTTTTTCAGTCTTTCTGCTGATGTCACAAGTCTTTCATGAAATTGA
>JABFSW010000172.1 GCA_013140415.1 Nitrosarchaeum sp. | reverse complement strand
TGCTTTTGGAAACATTCTCTGCAATAAACAGGTCTGTCGTCTTTTGGCTTGAATGGTATTTGACATTCATTTCCACAGTCACCACATGTTGCGGTGAACATTTCTCTTGGTCCATCAAATGGCATATCTTTCTAAAACTTGGTGAAATCGTGTTGTAATTAAACTATTGTAAAATTGCTTTTAAAATCAAATTCAGCATAAATTTAGTTCTAATCTTGTATTTTGTAGTATTGGGGTAACCCAAATAATTGCCAAAATTCAGGTTAAACTATGAAAGGAATAATCATGGTAGGAGTTTCAGGCTCTGGCAAAAGCACATGGGTCAATTCTCACAAAGAATACATTGTATGTTCCACCGATTCCATAATTGAACAATTAGCAGAAAAAATGGGGATTTCCTATACTGAGGCATTTAACTATATTCAAAATAAAAAAAAATTCGATTACATTACAACCAAATTCTTTGAAAAAATCCACGAATGCATTTTAAATGACCATGACTTTGTAATAGACAGAACCCACTTAAAACGCCACATTAGAATTTCATTAATTAACGAATTAAAGACATTTGCAATAGAGAATGGAAAACATTTGGAATTATTTGCAGTGAGTTTTGAATTACCTACAAGTACAATATTTGAGAGATTAAGGACCCGAGAAAAGAAAACTGGAAAATTCATACCAAAAAAGGTGATATTTGAACAAATCAATTCCTTTAATATCCCTACACTGGATGAGGGATTTGATTCAATAGAAAGAATTACGTGATTTTTGTAATACCTGATTCCCAATTATATCCTATTGTGTAGAATCAGATCATTTTTTATGTTAAAGATAAAACCAAATTAATCTGAATTTTTGTTCTATCAAGTCCCAAGTTGATATGACATATAGAAAATACATGTCTGGTAGTAATGTAAATATTTAATCCAAGAAATGAAATCTTCTCTTTGGTCTTAATTCCTAAATTATTTGATATGATCAAGAGATTCATGTTGAAGAATTTCATCCTGAGATAAAAATTGCAGAACTGGAAATAGTACTCAGAAAATATTCTTGATGAATTAATTAGTTAGATTCTGGTTTTTTCTACACGAGATACAAAATCTATTACTCGCCATAATAGACTCCATCATCGTCGTATTCCAACTCGCCCTCTATAGAATCCTCCACATCTAGTAGTTTTGGTATGTTTGTCATGAGTTCTCTTTGTAACCTTATTGTATAATCAAATCGTAATGTTTTCTTGTAATCCTATAGTATGTACATAATCTATATAGAAATTTTTACCCTTTTTGCTATTTGACCTTGTTTTTGCTTTCCCAACTTGTCTGATTTAGTTTCATACTATGTGATAAAAAACGCATCATCATTTGGTTATGGCATCAATACGGCTCTTGCTTGAATTTGAGAATCTTTTAGTTTTTTGAGAACTTCATTTGCTTTTTCTAATGGATATGTCTCTGTTATTACTGTGAATTTTTTTTCATCACATATTTTGATTACTTGTTCCATATCTTTTGTTGACCCAATCACAGTTCCACGAATTGTCTTTTCATCAAAGGCAAAAAATGTTGGATTTTTACCAACAGTAGCAATTACAATTAATCCTCCTCTCTTTACTGATTTGATTGCAACATCTGTTACTATGTCGGCTGGAGCAAAAACGATCGCGGCATCTAGCATTCCATGTCTTTTTTTTAGTTCATCTAGAAATTCTTGATTTTCAGAAAAAGTCATAGTGTCTATTGCCCCTAATCTCTTTGCAACATCTAGATGATTTTTACTACGTGAAAATGCAATAACATCACATCCTTCTACTTTTGCAAACTGTACTGCCATATGACCAACACCGCCAATTCCAAATATGCCAATTTTTTTGTGCGATTGCGGCTCTGCAGCTTTTACTGCCTTGTATGCTGTGATTCCTGCACAGAACAACGGTGCGGCATATTCTGATTTCATGCTTTCCGGAATTTTTGTTGCAAAATCTTCTGATACTGTAATGTATTCTGCATAACCTCCTTTGAGTGACTCTCCTGTAATTATTGATGATTCACAAAGTTGTTCTTTTCCTTCTTTACAATATTGACATACTTTACAAGCCTCAAGTAATGGTGTTATTCCTGCCCTGTCTCCAATTTTGAATTTGGTAACATTACTGCCGATTTCAATAACTTTTCCTACTGCCTCATGACCTGGAACTGTAGGCAAAGTTGGTGGAATCCCAATATCTTTCCAATCTCCCTCAATTCCATGCAGTTGCGAGTGACAAACTCCACAAGCTTCAATTTTTAATAAAATCTCGTCTGGTTTTTTGATTTCATGTCTGTCAATTTCAGTTAATTTTAACGGTCTAGTCTCAATTAGAGCACATTCAGATAGTACCATGGCTCGCATTTTTTTCATATTTGCCTATTTTCAGCACGAAATTTTAAGATTCGTTCATTAGAAAAATAAAGATCCTAATTTTATAGCAATACATGTCTAAAGATCTCTCTGCTGAGGATCGTGAACGAATAACTCTGCTTCAACTTGTTTCAAGCTCAAAAAATGAATTCAAAAAACTTTCACTAGAACAATTAAAGCGATTGCAAGAATTAGTAGAGAAAAAAGATTATAGTCATGACAAAAAAGCCCATAAATCAAAAGTCAAACTATTAGCCAAAATCAATGTCCGAATTTATGAGTTAGAAGAAGGTAAAGGAATCTTTTACTAGATTATGCCAATTAGATACAAATACCAATACAGATGTGATTCATTGTGGCAGAAAATAGTCTGATAAATGAAACCAGTCCGTACTTACTTCAACATGCACATAATCCTGTTAACTGGTATGCTTGGAATGATGAATCTCTGAAAAAGGCAAAAGATGAAAACAAGCCAATCTTTCTTAGTGTAGGGTATAGTGCTTGTCACTGGTGTCATGTGATGGCACACGAGTCATTTGAAAATGAGGAAGTTGCTAAATTCATAAATGATAATTTTGTAAACATCAAAGTAGACAGAGAAGAACGACCTGACCTTGATGATATTTATCAAAAAGTTTGCCAAATAGCAACAGGACAGGGTGGATGGCCTTTGAGTATTTTTCTTACTCCTGATCAAAAACCATTCTATGTTGGAACTTACTTTCCTGTTTTGGATTCTTATGGTCGCCCTGGATTTGGAAGTATTTCTAGACAATTAGCGCAAGCTTGGAAAGAAAAACCAAAAGATATTGAAAAAGCAGCTGATAATTTTCTTGTGGCATTACAAAAAACTGAGACGATAAAAGTTCCATCAAAACTAGAAAGAACTGTCTTAGATGAGGCAGCTATGAATCTATTTCAACTTGGTGATTCCTCATACGGTGGATTTGGTTCTGCGCCAAAATTTCCAAATGCTGCCAATGTGTCATTTTTGTTTCGGTATGCAAAACTTACTGGACTTTCAAAATTTAATGAATTTGCGCTTAAAACCCTAAATAAAATGGCTAAAGGCGGCATATTTGACCAAATTGGTGGCGGATTTCATAGATATTCCACAGATGCTAGGTGGCTGGTACCTCATTTTGAAAAGATGCTTTATGATAATGCCTTAATTCCTGTAAATTACGCTGAAGCATTTCAAATTACAAAAGATCCTTTCTATCTTGAAATTCTGCATAAAACACTAGGTTATGTCTTACGAGAAATGACATCAAGTGACGGCGGATTTTTTTCTGCATATGATGCTGATTCAGAAGGTGTGGAAGGAAAATTCTATGTATGGAAGAAAAGTGAAATCAAAGAGATTCTTGGAGATGACACTGATTTATTCTGTCTATACTATGATGTGACTGATGGTGGAAACTGGGAAGGTAATAGTATTTTGTGCAATAACATCAACATCTCTGCAGTTGCATTTCATTTTGGTATATCCGAAGATAAAATCCGTGAAATTCTTGCAAGATGTTCTGAAAAATTATTGAATGTTCGCTCCAAAAGAGTTGCTCCTGGACTTGATGACAAAATTCTCACATCTTGGAACTCTTTGATGATCACAGCGTTTGCTAAAGGATATCATGTGACTGGTGAAACCAAATACTTGGATGCTGCAAAAAACTGTGTATTTTTTATTGAAAAAAATCTTCTCTCTGGTGACAAATTACTACGAACCTACAAAAATAATACTGCAAAAATAAATGGATATTTGGAAGATTATTCTTATTTTACAAATGCATTACTTGATGTATTTGAGATTGAACCTGAATCAAAATATCTGGATTTGGCCTTAAAACTAGGATATTATCTAGTTGACCACTTTTGGGATTCTGAAACCAGCAGCTTTTTTATGACATCTGATGATCATGAAAAATTGATCATCAGACCAAAGAGCAATTATGATTTATCGTTACCTTCTGGCAATTCTGTTTCATGTCTTGTAATGCTTAGATTATTCCATCTAACCCAAGAAGAAAAATTCCTAAAAATTGCAACTCAAATCATGGAATCTCAGGCACAAATTGCAGCAGAAAACCCCTTTGGATTTGGCTATTTGCTAAATACAATTTACACTTACTTGCAAAAGCCTGTTGAAATTACAATTATTAATCCTGAAAATTCTGAAATTTGTAAGTTTCTTTCTGGTAAATTCTTACCTGAATCAATCTTGGTTACAATAAACAATAAAACTCAACTAGAAAACCTTGCAAAATTTCCATTTTTTGCTGGTAAAATTTTTAGCGACAAGACTTTTGTTTTTGTTTGTAAAGATTTTACCTGTTCATTACCTTTAGACTCTATTGCTGAAATAGATTCCAATCTTTAGAGTTTTTTCAGGTTTATTCCAATAATATTTCCAACTTGTGGTCTGCCCATATTTTCATATCTTGATCTTGGCATTGCAATTGTAATTTGGGTTTGTTGATAGCTTTTGATGTTAATTGTTGGCTGAGCTTGTAAAATTGCCTCTAATAATGGCATGACTTGTTCTTTAGTTTCGGCATCTAGTTTTTTTGAAACATTTTCAAGAATCATCTGTTTTTGTGATATTGGTTCAGTTGATACATTTTCAATTAATGTTAATTGCACCATTTGACCATTGTCTACTATTTGTGTAACTTTGAATTCATCTGTAGCTGACAATGTCATTCATTGCACCTGTTGATTTATCAACGTATTGCAAAATAGAGCACTGTTACTGCCATTACCACAGCAGATGCTACTCCTAAACCAAAGATGACTTTACTTCCATCCATCTTCATGTCTTTTGATACAATAAAATCAAATTAAACTCTAACTATTTTTGTAGCACATTGACTGTTAATTCTATATTTTAGATAATTTTAATCGTCTTTATTGTTTGAGAGGTTCAAGAATCGCCTTTTTGATTAATGGTGCACGGTCCTTTAGAA